>JALZMD010000117.1 GCA_030858375.1 Chloroflexota bacterium | reverse complement strand
CTCACCCAACTGCGGGTGGTCGAAGGGTTCCCATTCCTTGTAGCCGCAGCCTTCGAGCTCGTCGTCGAGCACCTTCAGCATTGCCAGGTCGACGTCTTCGGACCGCTTCGGGAAGAACTCGATGAAGTCCGGCACCTCGACCCCGGCCTTCTTCGGCAGGCTCCACAATTCGGTCGCGAACGCGAACGCCCCGAGTTGTTCGTAGACCCAGTCCAACAGGCCGCCGCGAATCGGCTTCTTCTTGTCGTACGCGAAATCGTGGAAGATCGAAATGCAGGGGTATCCCGTTTCCTCCTCTCCCATCGCGCCGATCGCCTTGTACGTCTCCAGATCGAACTTCGGCAGGTCTTCGTCCGGCTTGCTGGTGGGAGGACGCAGGATCGCCGCTGACTGCGTGTGGAAGTGCTGGGCACCGTGGATGTTCGGGTGCGCGACCAGGAACGCGGCCAGGGCTCGGGTCTCCGGCTCGGAGAGCGGGTACTCGCCAGCGCCGTGCTGTTCCCAGAACGGCGCCCAATCAGCCGGGAAGTTTCGGTTGACATCCAGGCCCATGAGGTCCGGCGCAATCTTGATCGCACCGCCGTCCCAGTTCTGGATCGTGCCTTCCGGCAGCAGGAAATAGTAGTCTCCACCAGACTCGTCGACGCCCCGCTTGACCATCAGGCGCGAGTCGCGGTCGGATATCTTCCATGGTCCATGAGGATCCTTGATCCGCATCGAGGCCACCAGCCCGTCGCCGTCAAGGTCATGCTTGACGAGCCCGTCCTGCTGCTCCTTGTGCGGGAATGGCCGGACCGACGACCGCACCCGGCTGGCCTGCCCGGTCAGCATCAGGTCCATCGCGTCAACGTTGATCGCCGGGATTACGTAAAGCGTCGTCTCGTCGAACAGGGTCCTGATCGCCGGATCGGAATCGGCATTGGTGAGCAGGTGATTCATCAGCCACAGGGTCGTCGCCACACCGGTGACTTCACCGGCGTGGATATTGGCGTCGACGAAATAGGCCGGCTTGGTTTCGTGGCCGCCCGTCCCCTTGTTTGTCAACGTCAGGACCCAGATTTCCTTGCCTTCGAACGATTGGCCCATCGACTCGATGTCGACCAGCCCAGGGTGCTCGGCCGCCCACCGGTGGAGGAGCTCGGTTAGCTCGGCGTACCGGTAATAGCGGTCCATTCGGTAGTCGCTGGAATCGGCAACCCATTTCCCCACTTCGACTGGCATTCCCGGATCTCCACTTCATGCGTCTTGACGATCGCTGCACCGTGCCGTCTCTCGGTCACTACCCCGGATACCCTATGCCGATGGAACCGCCCACGTCAACGCGGAAATCGCGCATTGACGAGACGTTGTGACACTCCTAGACTCCATGGAACGCACCGGTTACCGGCAGGCGTTCTCGAACCTCATCGAAGGACGACGTGTCACCATGCCGCTTACCCGCTCCGAACTCGACGCGATGCAGCCCTCCTCACGAAGCATTCACGCTGGCAGCACCGTGCGGCTTGGTGATGCCCAACCGACCGCCCCGCCCATCCACGTCGCCACCGCGTTCACCTATCCTACGACCGATGAGCTCGACGCCGTCTTCGCCGACAATTCGAGCGGCTATGTCTACTCCCGTTTCGGCAACCCGACCGTCAATGCCCTGGAAGAGGCCGTTGCCGTGATCGAGGGTACCGACGCCGCTGTTGCCTACGGTTCCGGGATGGCCGCAATCCATGGCATCGTGGCGGCCATTGCCCGCCCTGGGTCGACCGTCATTGCCTCGCGCGATGTCTATGGCGCCACCCACGCCCTGCTCGGCGGCTACCTTTCCGACACTGGGGTCAAGACGATCTTCGTCGACATCCGCGACCTCGACGGCCTCGGATCGCTCGCCCGCGAACACCAGCCTGCCCTCATCTTTGCGGAAACCGTGTCGAACCCGCTGATGCGCGTCGCCAACGTGCGCCGGATTGCGGCCATCGCTCACGCAGCCGGCGCGAAGTTCGTGCTCGACAACACCTTCGCCACGCCAATCGTCACGCGCGCCGTCGCTCTCGGCGCCGACGCGGTCGTCTACTCCAGTACCAAGCACTACGGCGGTCACGGCGATACCACGGGTGGCCTCGTCGCAACCAGCAATGACATCGCGCACAAACTCCGCGAGCAGAACAAGCTGATCGGAGCCATCGCCGCGCCATTCGATGCCTGGCTCGTGCTCCGGGGCTTGCGCACGCTCGACCTGCGCGTCCGCAAGCAGAGCGCCAACGCCGCCGAACTCGTCGCCTGGCTGGAGCGCGACGACCGAGCGGAATCGGTAAATTATCCGGGCCTGCAATCCGATCTGCCCACTGACCAGTTCTGCGATGGGCTCCACGGCACGATGCTCTCGTTCGAGATTCGCGGCGCCGGTCGCGATGAGGTGTTCCGGTTCCAGGACGCCCTGCGGCTGATCCAGCCCGCCACCACCCTGGGCGATATCAGTTCGCTGGTCCTCCACCCCGCCACCAGCTCGCACCGAGGTTTGACGCCCGGGCAGCGCGCCGAAATCGGCATCGTCGACGGACTCGTGCGCGTCTCCGCCGGGATCGAGGACGCGCGAGACATCATTGCCGATCTCGACCAGGCCCTCAACGTCGCATTGGCCCGCTAGTCAAGCGCTGCGCATGCCGCCGCCCCGAAAGGAACAAGGTGCCTATGGATTCTGAATCCTCGGCCTTGACACGCATTGCCTGGCCCGCCGATCACCGCGCCGCACTCGTCGTCATCGTCCACGTCGACGCGCCTGACTTGGACCCGCAGACTACCGGTAATGCCCCCGGTCTCGACTACGCCGCGACCGGTTTGCAACGATTGCTTCGAGTCCTCGCCGATGTCGACGTTTCGGCAACCACAGCGTGGTCGGCAGCTGCCCTGGCATCCTGTCCCCAATTGGCGCGGCTCGCCCAGGATGCCGGACATGAGCTGGCCATTTCCCACGTGTTTGGTAGCGCCAGCGATCAGCAGGAGTCGCTGCTCTCCCGAATCTCGGATCTCCCGGCAGTCGGATCGATCGAGGCGTTACCACTCCCGGTTCGTGAACCGGCTTCGGTGGCGACACGCAATGGAGGTCGTTCCCCCGGCATGTCGTGGGTGATAACCGGCGCTGGGGGAGATGTCCCCGTCCTGACCGCCGAAAGTGGTGAACAGGGCATCGTCAACATTCCCGTTTCCCCGTACTGGCTTGACACCGCCTGGCTCGCCCCGGACCGTCCGCTTCCCCCATCGTCATTCCTGGAGGCATGGTCGCTCAGCCTTGCTGCCGCGCGCTCCGAAGGTGGTTTGATGGTCGTGGTGCTTCACCCGCACGTTTCCGGCCGCCTGGGCATTTCCAGCCAGATCGAGCGGTTCCTGGATGAGACGATTGAAAGCGGCGATGTCTGGATCGCCAACGCTGCACAGATCGCGGAATGGACGCGGCAGCAACAGGCGGACCGATCAGAATAGGAGACAGATCACCGATGCAGACAACGCGGCAATTCCTGGTCCACGGCGGTCCGATCCTGACCATGGATCCCGATCGGCCGCTCGTCGATGCGGTCCTGATGCAGTTCGGCAGGATCGTCGCCTCCGGCACGTTGGATGAGGTAACCACCTTTTGCGCCGGCCCGGTCGAGGAACTCGACCTGAAGGGAAGGCTCGCCACTCCTGGACTCAACGACGCCCACGCCCACATCATGATGACCGGCTTCGCCCAGTCCGAAATCCCCCTCGCCGCGCCGGCCGTCTCCTCGATCGCCCAGATCACGTCGCTTGTCGCTGAGCGCGCCGCCGCCACTGCCGACGGCGACTGGATCATCGGCCAGGGCTACGACCAAGCAACCCTCGATGAGGGTCGCCACCCGACGCGGTACGACCTCGATGCCGTCGCGCCGCATCAGCCGGTCCTGCTCTGGCGTTCCTGCCATCACATCGCCGTCGCCAATTCCCGAGCACTCGAACTGGCCGGGATCATCGCCGGGACACCCGACCCCGACGATGGAACGATTGATCGCGACGAACGGGGCGAACCAACCGGCGTCCTGCGCGAGTCGGTGACGGGGCTGGTCACCGATGTACGCCCGGCGCCATCAGACCTCGACCTCGCGGAAGCCCTGCGGCTCGGCGGCCTCGAGTTTCGAAGGAACGGTTTCACCAGCGCGACCGAGGCTGGTATCCGCTTGCCCGAGCAACTCAGGGCATACCAGCGCCTTTGGCGCGCCGGTGACCTCCCGCTCCGGACCTACCTGATGATGATCATCGACGACACCCTCGATGAATTGGCGGCCCTCGGGATCCAGACCGGGCTCGGCGACGACTGGCTCACCATCGGGCCAGCAAAGCTCTTTTCCGATGGATCGATTGGCGGCCGCACCGCCCGCACCCGCGCCCCGTACGAGGGCGATCCGGACAATTACGGAATCTGGATGATCTCGCCGGAGGAAATCGAGCAGCGCGTCATCCGCGCCCACAACGCCGGTTTCCAGGTCGGCATCCATGCCATCGGAGACGCCGCGATCGAAGCGGTCCTCGACGCCTACGCCGCGGCCCAGGCGCAGAACCCTCGCGCCGACGCTCGGCACCGGATCGAACACTGTTCGTTGCTCGACGAAGGCTTGTTGGACCGCATCCAGC
>JALZMD010000109.1 GCA_030858375.1 Chloroflexota bacterium | reverse complement strand
AAATGTCATCCGCGCCTCGGCCAGGCGATTCTACGCCAGCGATACCGACTACCCGGCCCGCTACGAGCCCTCCGGGGCCGACTTCCTCTCGGCGGCGCTTTCTGAAGCCGAGCTCATGAGCCGTTTGCTGTTTCCCGGGGACTTCGCCGCGTGGCTCGATATGTTCATGCCGGACCTGGCAACCGTCGAGCCCCTTCAACTCTTCATCCCCGCTGTGGTTTCCGATGGGTCTGACGGGCAACTCGCCCACCTCGCCGGTCTCAATTTGAGCCGGGGCGCGAGTTTCCTGGCGATCGCCAGTGCGCTGGGGCCGGGCGACGCACGCGTCAACGCGCTTCAAGACGCTGCCGAAACACACGCCAACGTCTCGCTCGATGCGGTAAGAGGCAGCGACTACATGCTCGAACATTGGCTGGCCGCCTACGCCACACTGTTGCTGAGAGTGTAATCCGGATGACGGAGGACGGATGACGAAGCATGTACGGTAGCGGTTGAAGTTATCCCGACCTGGGAACCAGGCAGAGACAAGCTGTCCCTGCTGGATATGCCGCTACCACGACGGGTATGGCAGGCAGATTCACGCACTATCTCGCGTGATAGACTTGCCTCGCCTGGTTGACTTTCAGGCACAGGAGCGCCCGTCTACCCACATCGAGTTGATCAACCATGCTTCAGGATTCCGTCGTCGCGATCGTTTCGGACGACACCGTGCGCGACATTCTCCCCGCCGTCCACCGGGCCGGGCTGGGTCATCTTTCCCGCCTGATCCGGGTGGGCCGCAGCACGGTTGTGCAACAACTTCAGCGCGCCGGCATACCTGTGTCCCAGGCTCCAGCGGGCGTCCAATCGAGTCAGGCGGCGTTGCTGATCACCGCCGCCGCCCGCTCGCCGATGGCGGCCTCACTGGTCCTCCAGCACGGGGCCAGCACCGTCTGGACGGTGTCCGCCCTCGGGGCCTGGATCGAGGTCGAGGATGTGATCCTCGTCCAGCCGAATGTCCACGACTTGCCGCCCCGCCCCGCCCGCCTCGTGCCAGGACGCGATGCGACGTCGCTTGTCCCGGTGACCTTGCCCTCGAACCCGGTTCCCGAACGAACCGAATAGAACGCAAACCTCATTCCCGTCATCGTTATACTGAACGCACCCAGCGGTCGGCCACCGACGCGGGCATGTGAACGATCGACTTTCCCAGGATGCGGGACGTAGCGAACGATGTCAGTTTCCCTTGCAAACGTCGGGCACCACCTCCTGGCATCGCGAACGTTGCTCCATCGTCGCCAGGTCCAGGTAGCGATCGGAATCGCGGCGATCGCCACCCTTCTTTCGGTCATCCTTGCGCCGGATGTCACGCCGTCCATGTGGGACTGGATCCGGATCATCCTCGTCGGCATCCTGGGCGCCAGTTCGGTGCTCATGTTCACCGCTGCCCAGCTGGTGCCGGCGGAATCGACCGATCGGCGCCCACGATTGGTGATCGCCGGTGCCCTGGTGGCGATGGCGCTCCTGTTGAATCTGACATTTACGCTCGGAACGGCGCTCATCTTCTCGATCGGATTCACGGTGATCGTCCTGATCGCCACGGGTGACAGCGCGTTGCGCACCGCGAAAACCATCGCCAGCGCCTTGATCGCGACGATCCCGTTCTGGGTGTGGACTGCGCTCCAGGCCTGGACCGCCGGGCTCCTGCTGCTCATTCCCCTGGCGTCGGTCGCGGTCATCAGCAATGGTCATATGCGCGCCGCCATGAACATGCCTTCGGACAACGGATCACCGCTCTCCCCGCGGGGGCATCGCCTGGCGTGCTGGCTGGGGATCCTTGCGTCGGCTCTGATCGCCCTGGTTGCGGGACTACTCTCTGACGCCTCGAACGGCGTCGTCGCCCTTGGCGCCGCCGGTGCCATCGTGCTCGTCGGCATTGAAGCCGGTTCGCCGCCGGGGCCCGTATCCGGCTCCCGCTCCTTGTCGCCGGCGATCGTCGATGTGGCCCTGCTCTGGATCGCATTGTGCTGGATCGTGAGCCTCTGATGCGCACAGTCGAGGAGGCGATACTCGCGATCGACCTGGGCACATCGTCGGTCAAGACGCTGATCCTCTCCAGCGGCGGGCTAATCCTGGCCAGGGGCCAGGCATCGTACCCAACCAGTCACCCACGTCCGGGCTTCGACGAGCAACTGCTGGACGATTGGCTGCAAGGCATCATTGCCGCGACGGCCAGTGCCCGGCGATTCGCTCCCCTCGCCAGGATCCAGGCCATTGCGATCACGGGCCAGATGCACGGCACGGCAATGTTGGATCGTCACGGCATGCCACTCCACCCGGCCATCATCTGGTCGGACCGGCGGGCCTCGGAGTTGCTGCCAGGTATCCAGGCGCGGCTTGGATCCACACTTCCGACCACGATCGGAGGGCCACTGGGAACGGGCTACCTGGCGCTCTCGCTGGCCTGGATCTGGGAACACCGCCCGCACCTGTGGAAGGAAATCGCACAGGTGGGCCTGCCAGCCGACTTCCTGGGCTTCCTGCTCACCGGGGTCATGGCGACCGATCCCAGCAACGCGGTCAGCTCCGGCCTCCTCAACGCCGAGACCTTGCGCTGGGATGAATCACTCCTCAGCGCGTTTGACATTCCCGCAGACTGGCTGCCCACACTTATCCCGACCGGCAGCCAGGTTGGAACACTGGCGGCCGAAGCCGCTGAGGCGCTCGACCTGTCCCCAGGCTTGCCGGTGTTCCACGCCGGTGGCGATGCACCGGTCGCGGCGATCGGTGGGCACGTTTCCACCCATGCCCAGGCCATGATCACAATGAGCACCGGTGCCCAGGTGATGCGGCCCACTGACCGATACGTACCGGAGCCAGAGGGTCACTGGCATACCTGGCCGGCAGCCCTGCCCCCAGAGGCGCCTGGCAGCCGCTGGCTCAGCGTGGGTGCGACACTCAACGCTGGTCGCGCGATCGACTGGATTCATCGGACGCTGGCCCCGGGCACGTCGCTCGCCGATGTCCTGGAGCTCGTGCAGGCAGTGCCGGTCGGCTCGGGAAATCTCCTGTTCATTCCGTATCTCGCCGGCGAACGGAGCCCCTTGCTCGATCCTTACGCACGGGGGGCCTTCAT
>JALZMD010000108.1 GCA_030858375.1 Chloroflexota bacterium | reverse complement strand
GCGCAACCCCCTCGCGCAAGATGTCGACGCGTCCCAGGCCCCAGACCGCCGCACCCGATTCCAACAGCGAAGACGAAATCGCGCCCGTTCAGACACTGAGTGTCGAAATCCAACCGATCGGCGGCATCTTCGGTACCCCGAATCCAGTCATGTCGGATGACGACTCGCCTGGCCTGATCGGAAGGATGCTCCGGCGCCGACCGGTCGCACCCAAATCGAGTGAGCCCGGGCTACTCGCCGACATTGATTTCCGGATGCTCTGGCTTTCACGACTCCTCTCCCAAACCGCCCAGGGAGCGCTGCTCTACGCGCTGCTGATCCTGGTCGTGGATCTCTCCGACCGGACGGTATTCAATTCACTCTTCGTGATCTGTTCAATCATTCCCTCGATTGCCTTTGGCCTGCCCGCGGGCGTGGTAGCGGACACCGTGCCGCGGCGCGGGTTACTGGTTTTGCTCAACCTGTTCCGGTTCACGTTCATGCTGTTGCTGGTGGGCTCAGAGGTTTCATTGGCGGGTGTATTCGCCGCAACCCTGGGCATCTGGGTGATTCACCAGTTCTATTCGCCGACCGAAGCCTCGGTGCTGGCGGACATCGTGGAGCCAGCGCGGTACACCTCGGCGCAGGCCATGTTCAACCTCGCGCTGACGATATCCCAGGCCCTGGGTCTCGTGATCGCGGCGCCGATCCTGCTTCGGCTGGGCGGCCCCAAGCTGGTGTTCGTGGTCGCAGGGGCGCTGTGGCTGGTGGCCGGAGCACTGACCGCCCTGCTGCCGGCGCTTGAGGAGCATCGAACCAGGCGCCGCGGTGCGGGACGGACGCTGCGCCAGATGCTTGGCGATGGCTGGCGGTTTGCCCGGAGCGATCGGTTCACGTTCGAAGCGATCATCGATGACGTCCTCGTCGGCGTCGGGATGAGCGCACTGGTGGTGATCATGCCGTTCTACCTTGAACGGGTGCTCGGCACATCGAAGGAAAATACCGTCTTCGTTTTTGCCCCGGCGGCTTTCGGGTTGGTGATGGGAATCCGGCTCGCACCCAAACTCGCCAACCTGATTGGCGAGCAATACCTGGCGACCCTCTCGCTCTTTCTGTTCGCCCTCGTCGTCGCGGCACTGGGATTCGTGGAGCAAACCTACGATTTCCTCAACGACACGCTGCTCTTCCCGCTCGACCAGCTCACCAACGCCGTAGGCGTGTCCCCGCTGATCTTCGTTGCGATGCTGCTCTCGATTCCGGCCGGATTCGCCTCGGCGGTCGTTAACGTGGCCGCCCGCTCGATCCTCCTGTCACGCACGCCGGCCAGCCTGCGCGGCCAGGTGATCGCCACCCAGGGACTGATGGGCAACATCGCGGCGCTTATCCCGACAGTGATGGCGGGCATTGCTACCGACGTCTTCGGCGTCAAACCGGTCGCGGTAGGTATAGGCGTATGCATCGTGATCGCGGCAATGGTTGCCCACATGCTGGGCCGGCGCAGCGCCGACCTGCCGAACGTGGTCCCTCAAACCTGAATCCGGGTCCACGCGACAACGAACGCATCCATCACTGGTACTTGCCGCACATCGCCGGATACGAGATCGAGGAGCCAGGTTTCGGGTCCGATCCCGTCGACCCGTTCCATCGATATCGCCGCACACGTCTCAGCCGGACTGAAGGCCACTCCAATCGAGAATGCCGCCAGACGTGCATCGTGAGGAATGTCGAGGCTCCGGGCACTACTTGATTGGGCATCGAGGATCGTCACCTCGGAGGCTATATTATTGGCCTGGACATGGAGGGTGAAACGCCCGGTTGACGAGACCTTCGCGGTCGAGAGTTCGATCCGGCGGGTGAATGCGACATCGAATACTGTCCCGCCTGTTTGTCGTTCGTACACCGCGATCCGCTGTCCTGTCTCATCTGTCGACTGTTCAACATGCCATGGTGGAGGCACCACATCTTCCAACCGGTTCCAGCCACGCTCGACGAATCGCGCGACATCGGGACGGAGCGGCACCGCGCGAATGACCAGGGTCCCCGGATTCACCAGCACCAGGCCGGACCCATGCTCCACAAGCAGCGACCCGTCGAGGTCACTACATCCCCATGCCGGGAATGGTGAGTCCAGCCAGGCGCGGGCCGCGCCAGCCTCGTGACATCCATCGACCGTTATATCCGCTGCCTGGAGCGGATCGGCACATTCCGGGCTGCCTGGATCGTTGCCGAAACCGAAGGGAGCCAGGCCGAAGAGCATGACGATGAGGATGACGATCAGGATCATGGGTCGGCCTTATGTTGATTCGGTTGCCTTCATGCTTCGGCATTCTCGACGTATTGGATGACTTCCCACGTCTCGGCGTAGAAGGTGGCATTCCAGTAGCAGGCACCACCATCTTCGACCCGAAGCGGATAGAGCGGCCGCACCGGGATCCCGCCCGAACAATAACCTTCGACGAACAACAGGCGCTGGCCAGCGGCAACGAGCGCCTAGTAGGGTCCGAGTACGCGCTCGAACGGCGCGATATGTCCCTGACTCAGGGCGAGCATGATGAACATGGCGATGGCGACAAGTGGCATCGTGGTGTCCCTCGTATCACCCACATCCTGAAGATACAACGCCGCCCGGAGCGATCCGGTTGCTGGGGACGTGGCCGTTGGTCAGTCTTCGCTCTTCGTTACGGTAGCTGGCCGGGTGCTGGCGCGAGACCGCCGGTATACCCCGTAGCCAACCGCAGCAAGGGCAACGACGCCGGCACCTCCCGCGACCCAGAGCATGCTCACTCCGTCGTCATC
>JALZMD010000095.1 GCA_030858375.1 Chloroflexota bacterium | reverse complement strand
GTCCAGATCGTCCCGGGCGGCAAGGCGGAACGCATGATCGGACATTGCCTGCTCGGCGAGCCTCTTCAGCAACGGCAGCCGGATTTCCTGATCGGTCATAGGTGTTCGTCCAGTGGTTCGGGATCGGGATTCGGGTAGAACGGTATCGGCCCGACGGGGCCGGAAAGGGAACGCATCCCGTTTAGTGTACAGAAATCGTCAACGCGCTTCGCCGGAGAGCCGATCGCTCAAGACGCGCGTGCAGTCTTGACCGCCTCGACGGCGGCCCTGGACCGCGCCGTGATCGTCGCCCAATCCCGGTTCGCGACCGATTTCTCGTCGACGAGGTTGCTGCCCAACGCCACCGCCCTGGCCCCCGCCCGGATGAAATCGCCCGCGTTCTCGACGCTCACGCCGCCCGTGGGAATGAGTCGCACCTGAGGTAACGGGCCGCTCACGTCCTTCAGGTAATGCGGGCCCACGGCGCGGGCCGGGAACACCTTGACGAAGGTGGCCCCCGCTTCCCAGGCGGTCAGGATTTCGGTGGGGCTGAAAGCGCCAATAACCGTTGGTATCGCATAGCGCTGACTCAGACGGATCGTACCGACATTGGTGGTCGGGGTCACGATGAAGTCCGCGCCCTGCAGGATTGCGGCACGGCACGTTTCCGGGTCGAGCACTGTCCCGGCGCCAGCGAGCACATCGCTGCCAAGGGCGGTCTTGACCTCCTCGACAGCGGCACCGGCCCGGGGATTGGTATACGTAAACTCAACGACATCGATTCCGCCTTCAATCAGTGCCTTCACCAGATCGACCGCGGCCGAATAATCGTTCAACCGGACAATTGCGACCACGCCACTCGCCTCGACACGTTCCACAGCATTGACCACGCGTTTTCCCCTGTTCTGCGTCAATCGGCCGCGGAGCGCGCACCGACGAGGTTGGATCGACCCAGACGATAGCCCGCGTCGGTCAAGGTTGACAGCTGTTTGGCAAAGCAGAACCGGACCATCTTCGGTGCTGTTTCCGGATCTACGTAGAAGGCGGATGGTGGGATCGAAGTAACGCCCACTTGGGTAATGAGGTGCCGGCAGAACGCCACGTCACTGGAGAAATCGAGATGGGCGAACGACGCCATAAGGAAATAACTGCCGAGCGCCGGTTCGGCGGGGAGGCTCACCCCTTCAAGCATCCCGTGTAACGTGTCGCGACGCTCCCGATAGTCACTCGCGAGTTTGTCGTAGTAGCCGTTCTCCCCTGCCATTGGGATCGCCTCAGCCATCGCGACCTGCAATGGCGTAGATGTGGCAAAAGTCACGAACTGGTGGACCGAACGCAGGGCGGCGACCAGGTGGTCAGGACCAATCGCATACCCGATCTTCCAACCGGTCATGGAAAAGGTCTTGCCGGTCGAATTAATCGTCAATGTCCGTTCCCACATACCGGGCAGCGTGGCGATCGGGATATGGACGGCTTCGTCATAGACGATGCGATCGTAGACCTCGTCGGTCACGACCACCAAGTCGCGTTCGATCGCCAGGTCGGCGATGGACTGCAGCTCGGTTCGCGTGAAGACCTTACCGGTCGGGTTGTGCGGGGTGTTGAGCAGGATGACGCGGGTACGGTCACTCACCGCGTCGTTCAGTGCATCGAGCGAAAACGTCCAGCCGGGAAGGTCGAGCCGGACCACGCGCATCGTGCCGCCGGCCATCTGGACACTCGCCGGGTAGGAATCGTAGAAGGGCTCGAAGGTAATAAGCTCGTCATGAGGATCGAGCATGGACAGGATCGTGTCGAAGATCGCCTCGGTTGCGCCGGAGGTAACGGTGACGTGAAGGTCGGGATCGACCTCCAGCCCGAAACGCGCCGACCAATCTTCGGCGATCGCCTGGCGAAGCGCCGGGACGCCGTGCGGATGGGCGTACTGGTTCAGGTCGAGATCGATTGCGCGGATCGCGGCATCCTTGACGAAACCGGGCCCCGGGAAATCAGGGAAGCCCTGGCCCAGATTGACCGCACCGTACCTCGCCGAGAGATCGCTCATCTCGGCAAAGACTGTCGGCTTGAACTCCCGCACCCGGCGGGCGGGTTTCCAGGTCATGACAGATTGCCTTGATTATTCAACAAGAGAAACCCCTTGAAAGTCATTCCGTTATGAGCCGTTCAGGACGCCATCATCCACCAGGCGTTCCATTTCGGCGAGGGCCAGTTCGAACTCCTCGAAGGCAATCCGGATGGGGTCGGGAGTTGAGAGGTCAACTCCCGCAGTGGCGAGCAACGTCAGGGGATAGTCGGATCCACCAGCTGAGAGCATCTGGAGATAGCGCTCGCGGGCGGGTTCACCTTCGTCGCGGACGGCCCGGGCAATGTTGATGGCCGACGCCAGGCCCGTGGCGTACTGAAATACGTAGTAGGCTCGATAGAAGTGCGGGACCCTGGCCCAGTGCAGGACGGTATTCTCATTGACGATAACGCCAGGCGAGTACCTGGCCTGGACTTCCCCAAACTGCTCGTTGAGGAAATCGAGAGTGAGGGGTTGCCCGGCTTCGGCGGCCGTGTGGGTGCGGAGCTCGAAGTCGGCGTACATCGCCTGGTTGACGATCGTGCCCTCGAATCCATCCACGAACCGGTTGAGGAGGGAAAAGCGCCCGGCAGGCTCCTTGCCTTCGTCGGTACCGAGCAGGTGCCAGGTCAGAAGGACCTCATTCACCGTGGACGCAATTTCCGCCAGGAAGATCGGATATCCGGCGGAATGAAACGGCTGGGAACCGTTCGCGTAGAACGAATGCATGGCATGACCGGCCTCGTGGGCAAGCGTGAAGACATCGGACTGCGTCCCGTTCCAATTCATGAGCATGACCGGCGGGCTGCCGTGGACCCCCCACGAATAGGCCCCGGACCGCTTGCCCTTCGTTTCATGGACGTCGACCCAGCGGGAATCGAAACCGTTACGGAGATCGCTGACGTAGCGGTCGCCAAGGGCACCGACGCCATCGAGCACGATAGCTACCGCATCCCGATAGTCGTAGGTTTTGCGTGACTCACTGGCAAGCGGCACGCGGAGATCGTAGCGCTCAAGCTGGTCCAGACCGAGGGCATTCTTCCGGAGATTCTGCGAGCGTTCTATCAACGGGCTGGAATCCTGCACCACCTGGAGCAGCTCGTGGTAGACGGAGGTCGACATGTTGTCCTCGAACAATGCTTCGTCCAACGCGGACGCGTAGCCTCGGACCCGGGCCGCCGCCACATCCTTGCGCACCGACGATCCGTGGAGCGAGGCGATCGTGTGAGCATGATCACGGTAGGCGCCGACCATGGTTTCGAACGCGCGCTTGCGAACGTCGCGAACGGGGCTCTCCATGAGCATGCCGTACCGCGCCTTGGAGAGGGCAATCTGGTTGCCGTGCTCGTCCTCGATCTCGCCGAACGAGAGATCGGCGTTGTCGAGGGCGTTGAAGGCCTCAGACGAAGCTCGGGAAACATCGGCGAACTGGGCGAGCACCTCCTCGACTTCTTCCGAGCGCACATGGGCGCGGCGGCGTTCAAGGTCTTCAAGGATGTGCCGATACGTCTCGAGTTCCGGGGCAGCAATCAGGCCGGCGAGGACGTCCGCGGGAAGGGACAGGATCTCCGGCTGGAGGAAGGCGAGCGCCTCACCGGCCTGGATCGAGGCCACGATCGCCCGTTCGTAGCGGGCATTCGCCTCGGTACTGGTGGAATCCTCATCACGTCGCAAGCTGGCGTAGACGGCGAGGCGGGTAATCTGGAGCTGGAGGTCGAAGATGGCGTCCAGTGCTTCCCGGGCCACAGTGGTCCCTTCGCCCAACCGGCCCCGAAAGGCAGCCGCGGCCTGCAGGTTGGCCAGTATCGTGCCGTACTCCGCTTCCCAGGCGCCTTCGTCAGGATAGATCGTGGTCAGGTCCCACGTGTCTTCGATGGCAAGCTGATCTCGCGTTGGGATTTCCGTCGCAGTCATGTCAACCACAG
>JALZMD010000093.1 GCA_030858375.1 Chloroflexota bacterium | reverse complement strand
GACGCCGGCGACCTCACCGTGATTGAGCAACAACCCGGCATACAGCGTGCAGAGCACGGGCCGGCAATTGACCAGCTCGTGAGGGAGCGTCTTGATCCAGCCCAACGCCGCGGCTTCACGGCGACTCCGGCGCAGGTCGGGCATGGCCCGCTCGATCAGGTCCGCCGCGTGCGCGAAATCCGTGGCGGCCAGGGCGTGGCGGATCGCATCGGCGAAGAGCCCGTTCTGCTCGTACCAAGCACCTGCCCGCTGATGCAGCGTGGGGACCAGGGCGGGCTGCTCCGCAACCAATTGCGCCTGGAGCACGTCGGCGAAGAGGTGGTGATAGCGATACCAAAGCCGTGTGTCATCGAGCGCCACGACGAACAGGTTGCCGCGTTCCAGGGACTCCAGCCGCGCGCTGCCGTGTTCCCTATTGGTGACGGCATCGCAGAGCGGCCCACTCAACCGGTCGAGGATGGAGGTCTGCAACAGGAAATCCCGGGCCGGTTCCGGCTGACACCGCAAAACCTCTTCGACCAGGTAGTCCACGATGTACCGGTGGTTTCCGGCAAAGGCCCGGATGAAGCCGGGAGCATCCTGGTTCCCTTGCATCGAGATGGCAGCGAGCTGCAAGCCGGCAATCCACCCTTCGGTCCGTGTTTCGAGGGTCGCGAGGTCCGCCGCCGAGAGATCCAGGCCCATCGCCTGGTTGAGGAACGCCGCGGCCTCCTCATGGGTGAACCGCAGGTCGGCGGCGCGGATCTCCGTCATTTCGCCTCGTACGCGCAACCGTGCAAGCGGAAGACGTGGGTCTTCCCGCGTGGTCATGACCAGGTGCATCCTCGGTGGCAAGTGGTCGAGCAGATAGGTGAGCACATCGTCCACCGGCTGGGCATCGACGAGGTGGTAGTCGTCGAGCACTAGGACGATGTCATCCGGGAGGGTGGCGATATCGTTGAGCAGGGCTGTCAGCATCTGTTCGGTCGGCGGCGGCTGCGAGGATTGGAGCACACCCAATACCCCATCTCCGACATTCGGCGCGACCGTCTGCAAGGCAGCGATCAGGTAGGTCAGGAAGCGGGTGGGCTCGTTGTCCGCGTCGTCCAGTGACAACCAGGCAGTCAGATACTCGCTCCCGGCGAGCCATTCGCTGACCAGCGTGGTCTTGCCAAACCCGGCTGGGGCGGAAATGAGGGTCAGTTTGCGGGGCGGGCGTCCGTTCAGCCGCTCGATCAGGCGCGGGCGTGCGACTACCCCGCTCCGGGGCGGAGGGATGTAGAGCTTGGTTACCAGGACAGGTGTAGCCATCGTTTGCATGCGACCTCCTGGAAACGTGATGGAGGGAATCCGGTTTAACCGGACGCCTCCGTCGTGATTGGTCCGGATTTTTGTGGGCAAGCTGGAGCGTTGGCTATAGGAGACCCAGGTTCCGGGCCCGGGCGACAGCTTCGGTGCGCCGCTGGACCCCGAGCTTGCCGAAGATCACCCGGTTGTGCCCCTTCACCGTGCTCACCGCGAGGTAGAGCCGCTCGCCAATCTCGTGGTTGGAGTGTCCCTGGGCGATGAGGTGCAGGACCTCCAGTTCGCGTGGGCTCAGTGGCTCGACGAGGGCCTGGATGGTCGTTGCCGGGGGCCGGTCGGGTGTCGGGGCCTCATCGTCGAATGCAGCCAGCAATGAGCCTGCGTAACCCGGCGTCCTCCCCTGCGCGGCCGCGTCGGCGAGGAGGCGCGCCATCGCGGCACCTTCGTCGATGAACACCCGCGCGTACCCTTCGGGTTTGGCCAGGATGAGCGCACGATCCAGGGACGCGAGTGCCTGGGGAACGTGGCCCTGCGCCGCCTGCGCGATTGCCAGCAGCACCAGCATCTCAATAACGCTGCCCGTCCGCTCGCCAGCGTCCGCCGCCCGCCGGAGGCGTTCCAGGAGTTCGATCGCCTCGTTAATCGAGCGGTCTTCCTGACCACGCGTTCCCTGGGCGAGGAGCACGCGCGCCAGGGTGATATGCTCGAACTCGCGCAGGTAGCTGAGGTCGTCGTTGACGGAGAGATTCCGCTCGCGAATCCAGCCAAAGGCTTCAGCCAGCCGGCCCTGGGCGACCCACACCCGCGCCTTCAACGCCGCGATGGGATGCAGGTCGGGATCGGCGCCACCAACATACTGG
>JALZMD010000086.1 GCA_030858375.1 Chloroflexota bacterium | reverse complement strand
GCGAGGCAGAAGAAAGGCTCGTGGGGCACGCTGAGCACCATGTGGTTTTTCGCGACCCTCGCCAGTTCCTTCAGCGCTCGATCAGGCTCATGCAGGTGTTCGAGCACTTCGAAACAACACACCATATCGAAGCTGTCGTCGGGAAAATCGATGTTGTAGATATCGCCAACCGCGATCGACGCGCGGGGGTTGCGCAGTTGAGCGACTTTGACCGAGTCCTCCAATACGTCAAACCCGGTGATCTGAGCATCAGGCATCGCCTTGTGGAAAATATCGACGACGAATCCCTCCCCGCACCCGGCGTCGAGCATCGTCGCGGGCCGGAGGTCGGTCACGATCGTGGTCACTTTCCCGTGGAAGCGATCGATTAGTTTGCGCTGCACCGGATTGTCACTGGTGTGCTTCCGATGGTTACTGGTATCGACAAGCGTGCCGCCGTCGTACTTGAACGTTTCACTGATGCTCATCTGCTGACTGCCCTTTCCTGGAATCAATGGATCGCTTCATGTCGAAGGTGATCGGGATGCGGTATGCCGGCCGCCCTTGGATGTCGTTGAATCGCCTCGCCGTAAAATCCACCATCGGACCAGCCCATACAGTATGGGGATCGCGGCAAACAGGGCAATTCGGTAGACCAGCGCCGCCGCGATCACCGGGTCGCCGGGTACTCCCGCCATCCGGGCGACGGTGTACATCAGGGCCTCACGGACCACGGCCCCGCCCGGAATCGGGCTGAGCATCCCGACCAGGATCGGAAGCGTGGTCAGTCCCAAAATGAAAACGAACGACCAATCGACGCCAAACGCCGACAGTAGCAGAGTAAGGACGGTTCCCTGAATTAACCAATACAACGACGTAGCGCCCAGCGCCAGCGCTGCCTCGAGAGGCCGGTCACGAGGGGCCAACAAGATGCGCTTGCCCGATTCGAACACCCGCGCCCGCCGGTCTGCCGTCCTAAGGAACCACCAGCCGCCAACGGCCGCGATCGCCGTGAGTGCGAGACCGGCCACGGCGTAGGTGCGGACCGAATCCCCGAGTTCACCACCTACCGCACTGGTCGAGCCTTTGGCGAGCAGAAGCCAAAGCAACGTTCCGGCACCAAGGACTATCACGTCCATGCCGATTTCCCAGACCGCTATGGTCCCGGTTGCGCGCGCATCGAGTCCCAGCGCGCGCTTCGTCAATACCGCTCGAGACGGCACCGCCAGGCCAATTGGTGCGGCGTAATTGATGACGATAGATGTGAGAAAAGCTTCGGATGCGCGTGCCAGGTCGGAGGCGCCATGGGACATCCGCACAAGGAGATGCCAGCGATAGCAAAGCAGTCCCAGGCTCGCGACGTAGACCGGTGCGGCCACCAGGAGGATTGGCACATTCGCACTGCCGACGATTTCGACGAGGTCGCGCAGGGATCCTTGAAACCAGAGTACGACGAGCGCGATAGCCACGCTGGCGCCAAAAATCGCTGGTGTCGGAATCCGCGAAACGGGGCCGAGCATGGACCGCAGACGACTCGTCTGGCCGCTCGTGCCAGGTGTCGAAACCCGATCGCTCACGTGCCGCTCGGTTGGAGTCAAGCGTCGCTTCCAGATTTTGGACGCGTGGTTGGGTTCGAGAGGTCGGCTCGGTTCGCCAGGCCTATGGTGGCGCTAAGCGGAAGCCGTTTCGCCGCAATGGGAGCGTTGGATCCATGTGCCTGGTATTCGCCCAGCAAGCCCAACCCAAAGAACTGGGCGCCTATTACCACCAGGAGGACGGCAAGCAGGAGGGCGGGGCGGGTACCGATTGAGTGATCGAGCGCGATGCGCTCGAACGAGAGCCACAGTCCCAGGGCGATGCCGAGCGCCATTGAAATCAGTCCCGGAAGCCCGAACAGGTGCATTGGGCGTTGCCGGTACTGCGTCAGGAAAATGACCGTCAACAAGTCGAGGAACCCTTTGGTCAGCCGTGACCAGCCGTACTTCGAGGAACCCCATTTGCGGGCATGATGCTTGACTGGGAGTTCGCCTATCCTGAACCCCTCGGCGCTGGCCAGGACCGGTGTGAACCGGTGCAACTCCCCGTAGAGCCGGATCGACGACGTAACCTCGCGCCGGTACGCCTTGAAACCGCAATTGAAGTCGTGAAGTTGCACGCCGGTTGTTTTGCGCACCGTCCAGTTGAACACCCGGCTCGGTGCGGTTTTCCCCAGTGGATCCTGCCGCCGCTGTTTCCACCCAGAAACCAGGTCGTATCCCTGGTCCAGCATCTGGAGGAAGTTCGCCAGCTCGTCCGGGTCATCCTGCAGGTCGCCGTCCATCGTGACGACGACGTCCCCGGTCGCCAGGGAAAAGCCGTTGGAAAGTGCCTGGGCTTTGCCGAAGTTGCGCCGGTGGCGAAGGCCAATGACTCGAGGATCCCGTGTGCTCAGGCGGGACACGAGGCCCCAGGTGCCGTCACTGGATCCATCATCGACGAAGATGATCTCGAATGGGAGGTCGATGTGCTCGAGGGCAGTGAGCAGGCGTCCGTAGAGTTCGGGAAGGTTGCCTTCCTCGTTCATTACCGGCACAAGAATCGTCAGAGACGCAATCGGCTCCGGACCGATGTCGCTCTCCAGCGTGAGGGGGTCGCTTGCCGATTCCGGAATGGCGTTGCTTCGGTGGCTACCGGGACGGATCAGGGTCGGCCGTGCGGGGCTCTGGATGTCTGTTGAAGAAATCGCCGCATCCACGTTCGCTACCGCTCCCTGGGAATCCGCCGACAGGAAATGGTCCCTGCCAGCCAATGACATCATCCCCTGCACCAGTCAACGGGAATCTGGTCAATCAACTGCCAGACTATAGCCTTGATGGCGGCGCCAGCGCAAACTGGAATCGGTTGATTCAAGACGTCCGGACTTCCATGTCGCAGGCGCAGATCACGTAACGAGGGACCCGGTATCCGAGTCGTTGCCTGGTGTTGCGTCGTCATTCCGGGTGAGGTGCGACACATACGCCATATCACCGTGCTCATTGGTGATATAGACCTCCATGAACTCGGATGAGTCGTCCGGAAAGGTGAACGTTTGCATCACGGATCCAGTGGGATCGACCTGTAGCTCGCACATTTTCATCGTGTCGCCGTCCCGGCTCACGCCCCATACATCGTGGCGCATGCCGGGATCGAAGTTCCAGCCCAACACCATGCCCATGTCGTTGGATTCACTCATGCCGAGCTGACCACTTCCGTGACAGGTCGGACAGGAAGCTTCCTTCTCCACGGAGTAGAGCGCCACCTGGCCCCCGCTTGCGAGCACCTGGTTAAGCTGGGCCTGTGCCTCAAGGTCGGTACTCTGCTCATTCAGATCGGTGCGCATGGAATTGGCCCAGGCGCCCACAACCAGGAGCGAGAGCGCCAGTGGCGCGATCAGCGCGGCACTGGCGTACTGCCACCAACCAGAGCCGCCGCGGACGCCTTGCAATGGCTCTGACAAAACTGGCAGAGGCTGGGCCGGTTGTTGGGATGGAGTGTCCATCGGCCCAGAAGCATCTGCCTTGATGCGTTCGAACAAACTCGATTTGAGTTCCGGCCGGGGTAACGGACCGGACGCCACTGCAAACGGCAGCTGATCCACGACACGTTCGTATCGGGCCGCTTCAGCCTGGCACGAGTCGCACCACCGGAGGTGATGTTCGACCACGCCGCGCTCGAAGCGGTCGAGCGCATCGAGCGCGAACCCTTCGAGGTTCTCCAGGACGAATGCGCACTCGGCTGGATGGGTCGTGGAGCCCATATTTGTTGATTCGTTAGGTCGGCTGTTCACGCCAACTCCACCTCATACGTTTCCAGATAATCCCTGAGCTTCCGCATTCCAAGCCGCATCCGGGTCTTGATCGTACCTAGCGGTTCACCGAGTTCTTCGGCGATCTCTCGTTGAGTCAAACCCCGGTAATACGCCAGTTCGATTGCGCGTCGCTGGGCTTCGGGCAGGGTTCGGATCGCTCTGGCCATCGTGTCCCTCAGTGCTCCCAGCTCAGCTGACTCTTCAACCGAAGGCGATAGGTCCCTCACATTCGTCAGCATCAAAACTGGATCGGCGGATTCGGCTCGTTGTGGCCGTCTCCGGCGCTTGCGAATTTCGTCGATCGACATGTTGTGCGTGATGCTCAGCAGCCAAGTGGCAAACGAACCCCTGCCAGCCGAGTAGTTGTGGGCCTGTTGCCACGCGCGGAGGAACACTTCCTGAAGCAATTCTTCTCCGGATTGACGGTCTCCAAGCATTCGCGTTGCAAACGACAAGACAATCCGCGAATACCGGTCATAAAGAACTTCCAGAGCCTCCGCCGAGCCGCCGGCGACTTGGGAGGCCAGCGTTGCGTCGTCCAGCTCCAGCACGTCGTCGCCGGTCGGCAGGTCGGTCAGCGTCATGGCCCAAATCTCGAATTGAACATGACCCCCAAGGCTTCGAGATCGGTCTCCCTGTATCTACGTGGTCGATGGGGGCGTGGATGCATCGAACGGAACATTTGTCGTCTTTGCTCCCATTTTCTGGTATCAACGATCGAGTCGTTAAGGGTTGGAACGTGATCCGGGTAGCGCCACTCAATCGAAAGTGTCCAGAAGGCAGCGTGGATCGTCCGGGCAAGGATACTGCACCGGCTATGCCGGAGCAGTCAGGTGAGCCCGAGCGCCACCCTCGCCTCGGCAACGGTCGAGAGGGAGCCGGTAACCACCACAACGAGCTTTTCCGGATTGCCGGAGATTTCCGCAATGGTGAGTTGAACCGCCTCCAATACACTTCCCGCTACGTCCGGGTTGACGCCCATGGCCTGGAGCGAGGCGCCGACGATCTCGCCTGACAACGCTCGTGGCGATGACGGAGTGACCACGAGCCAGCGTTTCGTGATCGAGACCAGGGGCCGGACCACCTGGTCCGGCTGCTTGTCATTAAGCATGCCCAAGATCACGGTCACGCCCGATCCGGGAAAGTGCTCATCGACCGCCACCGCCAGGGCCTTGGCCGATGCCGGCGAATGCGCGCCGTCGAGCACGAACGTGGCGCCCGATGGATGCCGCATGATCTCGAATCGACCGGGAATGAAGGAGGAGCCAACACCTTTGCGGATCGCGGCGTCGATCATGCCATTGTCAGGGAGCACATTGAGTTCGGCCAACGTGTGGATGGCCGCGATCGCCAACCCGGCGTTACCGACCTGATGCTGGCCAAAAAGCGATGACGCCAGTTTGTGGTGCCTCCAGGACGAGCCAACGACCGAAAACGATTCGTCCGTACCCGACACCACCCAGTCCCGCTGGGCTACCTGCAGCGGGGCGCCAAGCTCCCTGGCCCGCGCTTCGATCACGGTCAGCGCGTCGATCGGCTGCGCGGCGCAGACGACCGGGCGGCCCGACTTGATGATGCCGGCCTTATTGCCTGCGATCTCCGCCATGGTTGAGCCCAGGATCGCCGTGTGCTCGTAATCCAGGCTGGTGATGACGCTCACCATGGGCTCGACGACGTTCGTGGCATCGAGCGTACCTCCCAAACCTACCTCGACCACCGCGATCTCACATTGCGATCTCGAGAAGCAGAGCAGGGCTATCGCCGTTGACAGTTCCCAGGCGGTCACCTGGCCGATCGTGACATCGTTACCTTCGACCTCGATCGCGGCGGCGCAGACGTCTGCTACCACACTGATGAAATCTGCTTCATCAATCTCGACGTTGTCGACCACGAAACGCTCACGGTACGAGTGGAGGTGCGGGGAGAGGAAGCGTCCGCAACGCCGCCCTGCCGCTCGCACGATGCTGTCGATGAAACTCGATGTCGATCCCTTGCCCTTGCTTCCCGCGACATGGACGATGCCGAAGTC
>JALZMD010000071.1 GCA_030858375.1 Chloroflexota bacterium | reverse complement strand
CCCGGGCGATCCGGGAGCGCAACCTTGCCGTCTGGCGAGGGGTGAATTGGCTCCTCGAAGAGGTCGGTTCGCAGGGGGTTCGGGTTCTGGTCGAACTCCAGCAGGCCGGCATTGGGAAGGGACGCGATTAGGTGCATATTGGAAATCAATGCGACGGCTGATGAAAAGACGTGAGGGATGACGGGCAAGCCGTACGCCTGGGCGAGAGCCGCGACCTTGCGGCTCTCGGTGATGCCGCCGGTCCAGATCACGTCTGGTTGCACAATGTCGACCGCCCTGCGGACGATGAGTTCGCGGAAACCGGGCAAGCCGGTCTCCGTCTCGTATCCCGAGACCGGGGTGTCCAGACGGTGAGCGACGAGGGCGCTCCCATCGATATCGTCAGTCGAAACCGGCTCCTCGAGCCAGGCGATGTCCAGCGGCTCAACTTCACGCATGAACTTCAGTGCCACCGAAGGGGTCCAGGCGTTGTTCGCGTCGATCGCCAGGTTGACTCCCTTACCAATGGCGTGCCGAACGAGCCGAACGCGTTCAACGTCCTCTTCGAAAGGAGCCGTTGCGTAGTTCGGACGAACCATATCGTGAAGTATGTTGGTCATCAATTCGGGGTTGCGTCCCACCTTGATCTTGATCGTCTTGAATCCGCGGGAGGCGTAGCTCCCTGCTTCCTCGGCGAGTGCCTGCGGGGTCTTTCCTTCAGCGTAGAAGCCGGCGGATGCATAGGCGTCGAGGGACTCGTGGTATGCCCCGAGCAATCGATAGACTGGTGTGCCAGTTGACTGCCCGACAATGTCCCACAACGCGATGTCGATACCGCTGATCGCCATCATCAGCATGCCCCGGCGCCCGCGCTGGTGGGCTCGTGACGCCATCATGCTCCAGAGACGCTCGATCCGGAATGGGTCCTGGCCGATGATCGTTTCCCGCAACTCTCCCAGGATTATTGCCTCGGTGCTTTCGAGGTACCCGCCATAGGCGGCTGCCTCGCCCAGGCCCACAATGCCCTCGTCGGTGTGTACCTGCACCAGAAGCGTCGGTCGACTGGGCATGTAGTGCACTGCATCGGCCATCGGTATCGGCACGTCATAGTTGAGCTTGATCGTGGTGACGTTGGTGATCTGCACAGAAACCTCCTGGATATCCTAACCAGGCCGCCTCGCTATTGTGGGCGGACGGAGGCAGGGGCGGCATGTTCGAACAACGTTGGCGGCCAAAAATTGGTGACGAGTAGTGATGGGAATGTAGCCCACTGTTGATCATGTGGCAACGCTGGAACGAAAGTATGGCCACTATCGGTAGCAGCGATTGTCGAAACTGGAGAACGGGCACGGGCCCGACGCGTGAACGAGTCAGGCCACATTGACAACCGCCTCTCAGTCGATACAATCGACACTATATCGTTCCATCGAAATAGAGGGCGCACGGTGTTTGAATCTCCGTCGAGCCGGCAACGTCTGATTGCGGTCAGTGATATCGACGGTGATGTGCTCCCGGCATACGTCAATCAGGGTCCTATCCGGCAGCAACGCCCGTGACGTCATGGGCGCTTGCCTGCCTCAACCTTCGATGGTTCGTGGCGTGGCAGTGTTGCCCGCCTGGGTCCCATGACAACAACAGGAGTAAGTGCTGATGGAACGACGAATTTCACGACGACGTTTGGTAGGCGTGGCGGCTTCGGGGGCCAGTGTCCTGGCAGTGTCCCCCGCGCTTTTGAGGACGGCTTTCGCCGCCCCACCCCCCCTGGAGGTGAAGGAGACCTACAAGGTCGGGTTCTCCCAGGTGGAAATGAACAACCCGTGGCGCACGGCCCAGACGGCGAGTATGCAGGAGGAAGCCGAACGGCTTGGCCACGAACTCGTCTACACGGATGCCGGAGGCTCCGAAGCCAAGCAGATTTCGGATGTCGATTCGATGATCGCGCAACAGGTTGACCTCATTTTCCTGGCGCCCCGATCCGAGAAGCCGCTCGCCCAGGCGGTGCTCAAAGCCAAGGCGGCAGGAATCCCGGTCATCCTCCTCGATCGCGATGTTGACAATGACATTGCCGTGCCAGGCGAAGACTACATTTGCTTCATCGGGTCCAACTTCATCCAGGAGGGCGCACGTGCGGCCGAATGGCTGGCCACCACGATGGGTGGTACGGCCACCATCATCGAACTCGAGGGAACTACTGGCGCCTCCCCGGCGATCGACCGCCAGAAGGGCTTCCGCGATTTTCTCGCCGGAACATACGTGTCAGAAGACAATCTCGGCACCCCTGCGCCGGCACCCGAAGGCGGGTTCCCCGACATGCAGATCGTTGCGTCCCAGACCGGAGACTTCGCTCGCGACGAGGGCCGCCAGGTGTTCGAGACCCTGTACCAGGCCAACCCCGAGGCGAACGCAGTCTATGCCCACAACGACGAGATGGCGCTTGGGGCCATCGCCGCGCTGGAGGCAGCCGGCAAGGTGCCAGGTACGGATGTGATCATCGTGTCGGTCGATGGCTCGCGCGATGCCCTTCAGGCAATCGTCGACGGCAAGCTTGGTGCAACCGTCGAATGCAACCCGCGATTCGGCCCCAAAGCATTTGAAACGATGATGCAATACGCCAACGGCGAAGAGGTGCCGACCACGATCATCAATCCGGATCGCTTCTTCGACGCCTCGAACGCCGAAGAATTCCTCCCCGAGGCCTACTAGCTGTTGGTGGCAGGTCGATGCGATTGGACTTGCATAAGCTATGGGAAAGGGCGATCCAGAGGGTCGCCCTTTCCCTTTTGGAAGTGATGCTCGTGGGCCGGTGCTCTCCAGGGGCGGCCAGGATGAGGTGGTCTTAAGTGGATGTGCAGACTCCACCCCTCTTGCAAATGCAGGGTATATCGAAAGCATTTCCAGGAGTGGTAGCCCTCGCGGGGGCGAACCTGACGGTCGGCCGTGGTGAGGTCCACGCACTTGTCGGCCAGAACGGGGCCGGGAAATCGACCCTCATGAAGATTCTTTCGGGTGCCTACCGGCGGGACAGTGGAGAAATCGTTTTCGATGGGCAAGACGTCGACTTCCGGACGCCTCAGCAGGCACAGCTCGGCGGCGTAAATACGATCTACCAGGAGATTAATCTCGTTCCCTACCGGTCCATCGCCGAAAATATCTTCATGGGGCGCGAACCCCGCCGTTTCGGATTGATCAACTGGCGAAGGATGAATCGGGAGGCGTCCGAACTATTGGCGCGAATGGGGATCGCCGTCGCCGTCAACCAGCCGCTCATGAACCTCAATGTCGCCACCCAGCAAATGGTCGCGATAGCCCGGGCTGTCTCGTTTGAAAGCAAGCTCGTGGTGATGGACGAGC
>JALZMD010000042.1 GCA_030858375.1 Chloroflexota bacterium | reverse complement strand
GTGGATATCCTGGGCGGTCAAGCGCGTGGTCTCCGTGGTTGGGGGAAAACGGGGTTCGGGATGGCCGAATGCTCGTTCGGCCGTCGATACGCTGAGTTTACTCGACTGTCTCGCCGTCCGGATCGGTGTCGCCCCCAACGTTCGACTCGCCGATGTAGACGAACGTCTGGTCGAAGGTCCAGTCCGTGATCGTTTCGATCTCGACTTCGAGCCGGGGATGGAGCGGGTCGATCTGCTTGGTCAGGTGCAGGTCGACCACCCGGCGGTCATCGAACCCGAGCGTATCGCCGAGAGCGTCGAGCGTGATCTTGAGGCCACCGTCGAGGTCGCGCCGCATTGGCGAGGTGAAGTAGAAGGTGCAGTAGATGCCGAGCAGCGACCCCTGGAGGGCCTTTTCGACGGCGGGATCAAGCTGGCCCTTCGTACGTAGCCGCTCGATCAGCACGGCGACATCCTTACGGAAGGCGCGCGCCGGCTTGCTCAGCACTCGCCGGTTGTCCACAGTCACATACTGGTTGTTCACGCCCGGCGGCATCGGCAGCACGAGCGAGAGGGTGGTGTTGGAGGGCATGAGTGAGTCTCAGCCGGCGATCAACGATTCATTGAAAGTGGGTAATTCGGCACCGGCACGCTTCGAGGCAGTTGTAGGGGAGGGCTAGCGGGCCACGAACGGCACGCTGAGTCCCACCGTTCTTGCCCGCGTATGCCCTCCCGTGACTTCCATGGCAACCGCCTCCAATAATTCGAGGCACATGGTCCGGCACAGCACAATGAAGACACCTTGCCGAGAGCGGGAAAGCATACGCGAGCAAGGTGTCTTCATGTCGAATTGGATCATGGCTCGCTAGCCCTCCCCTACATGATCTACGTTGGCAACGCTTCGTTGATTGTAATAAGGGTGTCGACCCCTGATTATCTACCCAGCCACCAGCGGCTCAATATCCCTTAGCATCGTCCAGACGTCGTAGTCGATGTTGGCAAGCAGGACGGCCGTGGTTTCAGTAGCCGGATAGTAGGCCAGCATGCTGCAGACGCCAGCGTTGTTCCCCTCCTTGCTCATCCGCACGATCGTGCCCTCGGTGTTGAGGCGGAATTCGAAAGCGAAGCCATTCCACAACGCTCCGCCGTCGAGATCCATCTGCTTCGCATGGGGCGCGAGGAAACGTTCCGTCCATTCCGGACCGAGCAGCTTCCCGGCGACAATCGCCCGTACGAAGCGGTCGAGGTCGAGCGCGGTGACAGTCGCCCCACCGTCGGGCGAGCCGATCGGCGGGTAGGAATAGATGTTCTTGCGCCACTCTACCGAGCCGTCGTCATGGTCGATCCGCTTGTAGTGCTCGGCGAAGTCGGCGTGAACGCAGTCCATCGCGCAGAAGTCGGCCCCGTTCATCCCCGCCCGCTCGAAAACGTTTTTGCGAACGTATTCGCGGTAGGTTATCCCGGTTGCCTTCTCGATCACGAGCCCGAGCAGCACGAAGGCGACGTTGTTGTAGCGGACTCCCTCGCCGGGCGCGAACATCGGCTCCTTGTCCACGAACTGCGGCAGGAAGTCGTCGGTTTCCCGGATGGAGTAGTTCGGCTTGTCGATGAAGAGGGCCTCGTAGTCCTCACCCGCTTCCTCGTCGGCATCGTCGCCGATGCCCGAGGTGTGGGTGAGGGAATGGTAGACCGTCACGTCGTCGCTGATCCGCGTGCCGGCGATGCCGAGGAAAGGCATGACCCGCGTGTTGAGCGCGAGCTCGCCGGCCTCGATCAGCTGCAGGATCGCGGCGGCCGTGAACGTCTTCGTGACGGAGGCGATGTCGAATCGCGTTGCGACGGTGTTGGGGATCCCGAAGCCGCGATGCGCGAGCCCGTAGGCTTCGTGCAGGATCTCGGTCTCACCCCGTTTGACCAGGCCGACGCCGGAGAAGCCGGAGCCGGCATGTCGTTCCATCAGCGTTCGTACCTGTTCGGTGATTGGTTCGCTCATGCGTCGATCTTCCGGAGGTGCCCCACGATTTCCACGTGGTGGGTCTGCGGGAACATGTCGAACCCCTTCACGCTGACCACTTCGTAGCCGGCGTCGATCAACCCGCGGATATCGCGGGAAAACGTGGCCGGATCGCACGACACGGCCACGACGTGGGCCGGTTTGAGCTTCGCCAGGTTGGCGATCGCTTGCGGCCCCGCCCCAGAGCGCGGCGGATCGAAGACGGCCAGCGCCACGCGACCCAACGGCGACCGGTCTCCCGCCAGCCAGTGCTCGACCGGTGCGGTTACGAGCCGGGTGTTCTTGAGCCCGGCGTTGACGAGGTTTTCCTCGGCGTACGTCACGGCGGGTTTAAAGCTCTCGACCCCGACGACACGCTTGAACCGGCGCGCCAGGGGCAAGGTGAAGAGCCCGACCCCGCAGTAGAGATCGAGCACGATGCCGTCGGCGCCTTTCGCCTCCTCGGCAATCCGCACAACTTCCGCGAGCAGCGCTTCGGCGATCGGGATATTGGCCTGGAAGAAGCATTCGCCGCTGTAGCGAAAGGTTTCGCCACCGACCTCGCGCAGCAAGGGGCGCGACTTGCTGGCGGCGGTCTGTTCCAGCACGCTGCCGACATCGCCGGTGACCGCCCGGTACTCACGGGCCGTTTTCGGCACCAGGCCACTCGCGAAATCGTCGCGCAGGGTGGTCAGCAGGGCCTGGGTATCGAGGGTCAGGACGGGGCTCTCTTCGACATCGACGACACGGTGGCTATGTACCGCGAAATAGCCGACCGCTCCGGTGCTGTGGTCGATCTGGAACTCGGCCCGCGACCGGTAGTGCCACTCGTTGTCTGACGGGACGACTTCGACCTCGGGGACGGGGTCGAGCTTGGCGATCCGGCGCAGGCTGTCCTGGATTATCCCGGCCTTGATGTCGAGCTGATCTCCATAGCCGAGGTGCTGGAGGTCGAGACCGCCGCTCTTGTCGTAGTCGGCAACCTTCGGCTCGATGCGCATCGGCGAAGGTTCGAGAATCTCCTCGATCGCGGCGTGGAGCACCTTGCCCTGGCGGCGGGTTACCCGGGCCCGGACGAGGTCGCCCGGCGCGGTGCGGGGCACGAAGACGGTCAGGCCGTCCTCATCGAAGCCGATGCCGAGGCCGTCGCCAACGATCCGGTCGATCCGGAGGTTCTCAACGAATCGCTCGGGAAGATCCTCGACCGGCCGGGAGCGACGACCTTCTCGGGGGGCGCTGGGTCCGGAGCTTGGTCGTTGCTTGCGGAATGGTCGGGCGGGACGGCGTTCTCGTTGATCGGTCATGTGCGTACGTTTCCTGATGCCACGTTCTTGATGAAGGTGACGCGAATGAACGCGTGGACCGCATCCGGGCCACGCAGTTCGAGGATGATGGGTCATGGTTCCGGTGGGAGCCCCAGGTCGAAGTCGACGAACGGGCAGCATTGACGCTCGAACCGGATGAAGTCCAGCAGCGCATTGGCAATGTCGCTCGTGTTCGGAAATTCGAGCCGATCGCCCGATTCGATCATCTGGGCGCATTCGACCTCGACGAGCAGGCCGCTTCCAATCTCGGCCAGTCGTTGGGCCAGGTCGGGCGAAGAGAGTATGCAGGCCAGGGGCGGATCGGCTTCCACCGGGGTATCCTTTCGGACGTGCCGTGATCCATCGGGATCGCTCCCCTCCAAAGTATAGCCGTCTCTTGCCATAAGCCGTTGAGGTGCCTGTTGCCGGAACCCCGAACCACACCCTGGAACCTCGGCGTGCTCCTTTCGGGCGCCGGTCGAACCCTGGAGAACCTGCTCGACGTGATCGACCGTGGCGAACTGGAAGCCAGGGTCAGCATCGTGATCAGTTCGGTGCCGGGCGTCCGTGGCCTTGACGTCGCCGCCGCCGCCGGGATCCCCCATCTCGTGGTCCGGCGTAATGACTTCGGCTCGCTGGACGCCTACAGCGCGTCGATGTACGACCATCTGGACGCCCACGATGCCGATCTCATCGTCATGGCCGGTTATTTGCGGAAGATGGCGATCTTCCCCGGCTGGGAAGGGCGGATCCTTAATATCCACCCCTGCCTGCTCCCCGATGCCGGGCCCTACGCCGCCGGCAAGGGGTTGTTCGGTGAACGCGTCCACACCGCGATCCTCGCGCAGGGCGATACCGTGACCGGCGCCACTGTTCACCTGGTGACGGATGATTATGACGAGGGACCGCCACTCGCCCGGGTCGAGGTGCCCGTTATGCCGGGCGATACGCCAGTCACACTTGGCACCCGTGTCTTCCAGGCCGAAAAGATGCTCTACCCGGCGACGATCGGTGAGTACATGAACGCGCATCCCGAACTGCGGCGGTAGGGGTGACCGACGAACGTTGAGCTGTCACGGTGTTATGCATCTTCGTCATTTCGTTGGGGAGGGCTGGCGAGCCGTGAAGCCGTTCTGCCTAACGACACGCTGCTCGCGTTTGCCCTCCCGCACAGTTTCGGTGGTGGCAGTGAAGCGGTGAACCACGTTTTCGATCGCCGAATGGGAACGACCCCGGACACGTCGTATTGCGGGAGGGCATACATGGGCCAACACGAAACAGCGAACGTGTCCTCCTCGGGCCGGTTAGCCCTCCCCTACGAGATTGGAGGTTACGACTGACGATGGTTCTACCGCACCCGCCGGTATACGGCATCGCCGATCGCCACGCTGGCCGGCGACGGCGAGCCATCGGCCAGGGTGGCGTAGAAGCCGCGCATGCCAAGATTGAGGTATTGCAGGGTGTCAGTGATCATGGCGTCCGCTGGTTGGTCGAAGGCGTAGCCAGCGCAGAATTTGCTGAACTCCACGCAGGGCGGAGCGTGCTGCACGGCTTCCAGCGCAATTGAGGCAGCTTGGCCAACGATCACGATGCCACCGGCCAGCTCTTCTTCCGCAAACTCCTGGTCTGCCTCGACGAGGATGTTTTCACCGGCGATGCCATCGACCAGGTGCGCGCCGAATCGGTCACGCATGCGCGCGTAGTGTCCTGTGAACCCAACGGAAAGCCCGTTCTCGCCGCGGTACTTCGAATGAGGATGGTCACGATGGTGCACATCGGCGATGTCTCCATCATCCCAGCTAGTCACCCCGCCATCGTCGAGGCGCAACGCCGGGACCGCCCGGATGAACTCCGGGTTGTACCAGCTGCGCGGGCGGGTCCCACATTTGAGGGACGATGTTTGGACCTGAAGCCGAACGATCGTCCCCAGCAGTTCAAGCCCGTCCGGCGGGCGGCTTACGGTCATTGAATCCGCGGAGAGGGACACGGGAACCTCGCAGGCATCAGGCGTGGGGACGTTGATGGGAGTATACCGGCGTTACGCATTCGACTTGCGCCGTTCCCGGAAGCGGCGGACTCGATCCGCCGTGCCGCAACCTGCGGCGGAGCAGAAACGGCGGCTCCCGTTCTTGCTATTATCGAGGAAGTAGGTCTGGCAGTGCTCTGCCTGGCACTGTTTTACCTTGTGCAATCGCTCACTGGTGAGCAGCTCGACCGCCGATTGGCCGATTGGCCACAAAATTCGGTCGAGGCGTGGTTCGTCCCGCCATTGCCAGGCGAGATGTGGTCCATTGGCCGCGAAATAGCCATGCTGGTTCGCATTCCGAAGTTCGTTATTGAACAGGTCCAGCGAATCCGTCGCGGGCTCGCCATCCAGGGTGAACGTATGGACGATGGCATACAACGCTTCCCGGAACGCGATGACGCGCTTGCGCACGGCCGCCGCTTCGCGGGGTTCCTTGCTCGCGGCACGCAAGAGCCGCGCCGTATCTTCGTCGGTGAGGACACCCGCTTGCCAACACCATTCGACCACATTCACATAGCCCGGGGAGAAATCATCATCACCCGTCAGGCTCATGTGATCGGAAACCGTGTTGAGGTAGTCGAGGCCCAGGTGACCACCGTGCAGGGGCCGGATGAGCCGGCTACCAGGCTCACGAGGGTGCTGTCCTTTTCCGTAGAGTGTGGGTGCGGGAGCCATCGATTGACCTGCCGTGTAACGACCGAAACGTCAGATGCATGTTAGCGTTCCTGCGCGAAGGCTGCAACGGGTGCGCGGATACGTTGCAAAGCTGCCGACGCGGCGGAGTGGCGGCATGAATCTGGCTGGTAGACTTCTGCCAACGTTGGGAGACACAATGGCGTGGATCCAGGGAAAGTGGGCAAAAGGAAACTCGTGGTGCTGCAACCGGCGATCGTGGACCAGGCGATCTATCTCTCCAAAACGGATTTCACCAACTACAAGACCTGCGCCGGATTTGCCTGGCTTGCCAAGCATCAGCCGCGGCATGTCCCGGTCGAAACCGATCCGGGGATCATTCGCCGCACCAACGCCGGTGATGAAATCGAACTCGTAGCCCGGGAACTGTTCCCAAATGGCATGCTGATCGACACCGCGGATATGGCCAAGGCGGTCCTGCTCACCGAACGCGCCATTGCCGCCGGAACCTCAACGATTTTCCAGGCCACGGTCTGGACCGACGGTGGTCTGCTGGCCCGTGCCGACATGCTGACGCGCATGGGTGACCGCTGGATCCTGAGTGAGGTCAAGGCTACCGCCTCGATCAAATCCGAACACATCGGCGACGCCACGTTCCAGGCGATTGCATTCATGGAGGCGGGTTTCGACATAGCCGAAGTCCGGCTCGTGTACCTGGCCAGGGAGTTTCGGCGGAGTGGTGAACCGCCCGCCGACCGATTGCTCACGTCAGCTGACATCACCGCCAGGGTGCAACGCCGAACCGCCGCCATTCACGCCGATATCGAGCGGGCGCGGGAGCTGGTCCTCAACCCCCTGGTGCCGGCAATCTGCCTGTGCGACATGGGCACGCGGGGCCAACGATGCCCAACGTTTTCGCACTTCCACCCGGAATGGCCGAGTGGCAATACCATCTACGACCTCGGCAGCATCAATAACAAGACCATTGGCGAAGCGATCGCGCGTGGGGTTGTCGATCTCGTCGATTGGCCTGAGGACATCGAACTCCTTCCCCGCCAGCGGCTGCAAATTGATGTGCTGAAGCGCGGACAAGCGCATCTCGATCCTCGCCAGGTTCGCCAGCTGCTGGACAGGATGCGGTTTCCGTTGCATTTCCTCGACTATGAGACGTTCCAGACTGCCGTGCCCCTGTTCGACGGCTGCGGTCCGTGGGCGCAGGTTCCGTTCCAGTATTCGCTGCACGTGGTCGAGGCCGACGGTTCGATCACCCATCGGGAATTCCTCTGGACCGACCGGCACGACTGTCCTGTTCCGGCACTTGTCGCGCAGGTGCGGCTTGACATCGGTTCCGCCGGCAGCGTGGTGGTCTGGAACCAGCCGTTCGAGGAGACCCGAAACCGCGAGATGGCGGACCTGGTTCCCGAGGCCGCCGATTTCCTGCTCGATGTGAACAGCAGGATGATCGACCTGATGGATGTGGTGAGGAAGGGATTGTGGGTACACCCCGACTTCAACGGGAGCGCCTCGATCAAGAAGATC
>JALZMD010000442.1 GCA_030858375.1 Chloroflexota bacterium | reverse complement strand
CACGAACTCGAATCACTTGGATTCAGGCACTTGATCATTCGCATGGATCCATTTACCCATGGGGCGGTCGAGTCATTCGCTCCAGCAATCGAGCTGTTCCATAGCGGACATTGATCTATTGGACTTAGGAATTTTGGGAGGGAATGACCATGGCGCGTCACGCAATCGGGGTCGACTTCGGCGGAACCAAGGTTCTGGCGGCGGTCGTGGATGTCGAAACTGGCAACGTCGTCGGCACCGGGAAGAAGCGGACTAGTGCCGACGACGGTCCAGGCCAGTTGATGAAGCGGATCTATGCAACCTGTGACGCCGCACTCAAGGATGCCGGAATGTCCATCGAGGACATCGGCGGCATTGGTGTGGGCATCGCTGGTCAGGTCGATGCCGAGCGGGGACTGCTCATCGGCACCGCCAACCTGAGCCGATCGGTTGTCGACCTGCCAATGGCTGACCAGATTACCGAGCGCTACGGCGTACCTGCCCAGATCCGTAACGACGTGCAAATTGCCGCGGTTGGCGAACTAAGTTTCGGGGCCGGCAAGGGTGTCGGCGACTTCGTTTGCATCTTCGTTGGCACCGGCATTGGCGGCGCCATCATCCAGCATGGCGAACTGGTCAAGGGCTACACCGGTAACGCGGGCGAACTCGGGCACACCACGGTCGATATCGAGGGCCGCGTGTGCGGCTGCGGCGGCCGTGGGCATCTCGAATCATACGCGTCGCGCACCGCAATAACCGCGGCCCTGCTGGGCGAGTTGCGCAGGGGCCACTCCTCGATTCTGAGCGAACTGATGCCGAAAGTCGATCCCGCCGCACCCGGGGGGACCGCGATCCGCTCGGGCATCCTGGCCAAAGCCGTCAACGCCGGGGACGAGGTGGCGGTCCAGATTGTGACCAGTGCGGCCACGTACCTCGGCTACGGGCTAGCGTCAATCATCAACTTCCAGAACCCCCAGCGCATCATCCTTGGCGGCGGCGTCATCGAGGCGGTCGACCTGCTGTTCGAAACGGCCGAACGTGTTGCCCGGCGTGAAGCGTTCCCGAATGCCGGCAAGAAAGTGGAGATCGTACGGGCGGCGCTGGGTGACAACTCCGGCGTGGTTGGCGCGGCGGTGATTGCTGGCGGATCCTGAGCGGAAATTGATGCGGACACGCAAGGCGTGGATGGTACACTCGAAGCAGGAACCCCGGGATGGTCCGGGTGTGCTCTGCATGCGTGAATAAACAAATTAGTGAGCGGGGATTGGTCCATGGGGCCGTCCCCGGAACATGCGTTGTTGTTGATATCTTGTCCTTCTGGTCGTCGAAGACATCCCTGGATTACGCCGTTAGAAACGTGGGACGTAGGGGGTACGACTCCATTGCGTCCCAGAATGAAATAACGATGTGGTTGGGTGGAGTTGAAAACGTACTGGATTCATGAACTCTTGCGGAGGTCCTGATGGTTTCCGATACATCTGGTACGCGTTCCGGTCACGGCAATGGTGATTCCAAGGAAGTTGCGGTCTTCGTCGATTTTGAGAATATCCGGTACTCAACGATCAATTCCTTTGGTCGTGAGCCAGATCCCATCACCTGGCGCGACAAGGCTCTGGAATACGGGTTGATGTCCGTTGCCCGCGCCTACGCCGATTTCGACCAGCATCCGCTCCAGGCGCGAACCCGGCTGGATGTCGCCGGCTTCGAATCGCACCACTACCCGGCCAAGCGCACGACCGATTCGCACGGCCGGGAGAAATTCGCGTCTCGATCCGACCTCAACCTCGTCGTCGATATCATCAATACCGCCCTCGTCCGACCGGATATCGAAATTTTCCTGCTGTTCACGGGCGACAAGGACTTCATCCGGTTGGTTACGACATTACGTAACCGGCTCGGCAGGCGAGTCGTGATCTGTGGCGTGCCGGGCTCGATCAGTCCCGACCTCGTGGCCGCCGCCGGCGAAGAAGATATGCTCGAGATGTCCCAGTCCGCCGATGTCGACATGGCGGTGATCAAGGCGATCGACACCTACATCAAGCAGCTGCATCCGGGATTCGTCCCAACCCAGAGCCATATGAGCCGGACCCTGTGGCGATTCCTCGATCGCAACTCCCTGCCTTCGGAGCACATCGAGGCTAAGGTCATGGAGTTCCTGCGCAAGGGCGTGCTGAGCAAGCGACAGACCATCAACGGCCAGGGCCAGGAACTTGTCACGACTGAAATCAATATGGAGCACCCGCTGGTGATCAAGGCGCTCCCGGTCATCGTCGATGACCTCCTGGATACGGTGGAAAGCGGGGACGACGATGACGTCGTCGTCAGCGCGGACGTCCCGGAGATTGGCGATGGCGTTGCCATGCGTGGCGCCTCCAGTGGCGCGGAAGCGTGGGAGCCGGCGAGCGAAACGAGCCGGTATCAGCGAAGGTTTTCGTCGGGTTCCGGCGCCTGGCGGGGCCGGTCCAACGTTCGCAATGGATCCCGGCCGGACGAGCGGTAACCGAACTTTCGCAGGAAGCGCCGGTGATCGAGTACTATCAGCAGCCACAGTTCCAGGCCTTTTCGCTGGAGCATTTGAACACGTCGGGCAACCGGGTTGGCGCCATGCTGGCTCACGGGTTCATGGGGACACCGGCCGAAATGCGCCCCCTCGCCGAAGCATTGTTCGAAAGCGGGATGGATTGCCATATGCCGGTGCATCCGGGCATGGCTGGCGACATCGCGAACATCGATTCGATGACGGCCGGCATCTGGCGCCGAAGCATGCTGGACTTTTGGGCCGAACATACGAATCGGTACACTCGAACGATTCTCGTTGGTTATTCGATGGGCGGCTCGGCGGCGCTTCAAATGGCAGCCCAGTCGGCACCGGACCTGCTCATCCTGCTTGCGCCATTCATCCGCATCAACGATCGGCGCGCCGTGTTGCTGCCGCTGGCAAAGCACGTTGTCAAGGAGTTCCAGGTGTTGGGTAGTTTCGATGTCGCCGACCCGAACGTGCGGAACTGGTTCGCGTCCGCGATGCCTGGGCTCGATCTCGATGATCCCGAAATCCAGCGTTCCCTCCGGGAGGACACCGGTGTCGCCTCGTCGGTTATCGACGAGTTGCGGAAATTCGGCGCGACTGGGCGCCGCGATGCACCGCGGGTGACATCGCCTGTAGTGGTGATCCAGGGGCATCAGGACGTCGTCGTCAATCCCCGGCACACGCGCGAGCTGGTAAATAGCTTCCAGAACTTGAAGTCGTACCACGAGATTCCCGGTAACCACCTAATTACGCTGGACACCGTGCCATCCTGGACCACCGTTCGAGCTCTCGTCCTGGGCGAAGCCGAAAGCGTGATTGGCCCCATCACGAGTGAATGACCAGGGGACCCGATGACACTGCGCGAGGACGCAAGCCAGGACGGCGGTGCGGGTGAGACGAGCCCGTTGCCGGCGCCAAGAGCCCCATTCCGGCCCGCGCCGTACCCCGGCGAGCATAACGTTGCGGAGACGTCTCCCCACGATCGACCCACCGAACCGGTATCGGCTGAGGTGCCACCCAGCTCCCGCCGTGTTCGACTGAGGTCGGCCCGCGCCGGTGTAGGGATGTTTCGGTCTCACTGGCCACTCTTCGTTCCGCTGCTGGCGTTTGCCGTAGCAGCGACGGTCGTGCCGACCATGACCAACGTCGCCACGACTGACGACTGGGGGTATACCCGGGCGGTCGAGATCCTCTACTACGACAGTGAACTCGTCATGTTCCCGGTCGTGGCGGCGACGGCGATCGGCCAGGTGCTTTGGGGCGG
>JALZMD010000420.1 GCA_030858375.1 Chloroflexota bacterium | reverse complement strand
AGAACGAAGTGCATCATCCACTTTGCAAGGATCGGCGAGGTCCATCCCGGCCGATCCCTGTGAGCGATTCTGATACCTAGGCGCCCAACAACCGGTCCAGTTCGGCCTGTACCGTTGCCTCTGCCGTATTGAGTTCCTCGGCCGGATCGGCCCCGTTGCGGACAACGTTGGTCAGCGCCTCAAGCAGGGCCGTACCCATCACCGGGGTCCACAGCGGATTGTTGCCGACGCCATACTCGTACAGGTTCGACACCAGTTGCGCGGCGGCGCCGACCTGCAACGCTTCGGCGGTCTCGGCCGCGCTCTGGCGTGGCGGGACGTGGAAACCGTAGCCGACGTTCCAGTCGGTCTGGACCTCTGTGTTCTGAATCCAGAGCCACTCCACGTAGGCCTTGGCGGCGTCGAGGTTCTGGCTCTTGGCGTTGACGCACTCGCCCCAGCCGCCATAGAACGTGGACGGCACGCCACCCTCACCATTGGAGGGCCAGGCGAAGACGCCGACATCGTCGGCGAGCGCTTCGTTGATCGCCGGGAACGCCCACAGCCCGCACCACTGCATCGCCGATGCTCCAGAGATGAACGCGGTCGGATCGAACCAGTCGGTGGTATTGCCCATCAGAAGAGAACCAGAGTCGTTGAGCTCCTTGAGTTTCGTGAAGCCCGTCGCCACCAGCGGCGTATTGAATGCCGGAGTATTTTCAGCGGATAGGAAATCCACCCCCGCCGACCACACGAGTGGTCCCAATGCGGCGCTGATACCCCCATCATTGCCGAGGAAGAGTCCCTTTTGCCGGCCAGTATCGAGGGTTGTGGACAGGGCGATCAACTCGTCGATCGTGGTTGGCGCCGTCATGCCGGCCTCTTCGAGCAGGCTGTTCCGGTAATAGATGCCGCCGGTATCGGTGAGCATCTTCACCCAGTAGATGCTGCCGTCGATCGTCGCCGCGCCGAGATTCTGGGCACTGAAGTCGTCTATCAGTGCCTGGTCGTAGAGGTCGTCGAGCGGGGCGACCTGACCCTGCGCCACCTGATCGAGCGTGACGCCGTTCTGCTCGAACACGTCCGGGCCGCCGTCGGTCAGCAGCGCTGCCGAGAGGGCCGCGCCATAGTCGCCGAGTTGCCAGTTAATCTCGATTTCGACGGTCGGGTTTTCTTCGGTGTACTGCTGGGCATACCGGTTGACGGCGTCTTGGGTGCCCTCCTCGCCGTACTGGTGATACCAGTGCACGAGGCGGATATTGTCCTGGGCAAGAACGCCCGGTGCGCGGCCATACCCCGCGAACGCGACGGCGCCTCCGGCGTAGAGGACGGATTTGACGAGTGAACGACGATTGAGTCCCAGAGTCGAGATTCGCGGTCGATGATCCACGGAGAGATTCCCTTTCCGCCGCGTGCGCGGCGTCAAACGATGAGACGGGCCGGTCTGTTGCTCGTGTGATGTGTGACTATACCGCCCACTATAGGCTTGTCAACAGGTCTGTTCAACTAATCATCCGCCGAAACGGGCCACCCAATCTGACGTTCCATCGACCAGGGAGTCCGCCAAGGGCACTCACCTCACGTCTGTGCGGTGTGCACATTGGGTTTCTGACCTGTTGTTGTGCGCTTCTCCCGGCCTCCGTATACTCCTGTATACAGCGGAGTGGCGCGGTCTGCCGGAAGTGGAGTTCCAGCGGACGGGTTGACGCGCCTGCGTGACACATCGATTCCTCAGTCGCGCGGCATGGTCGTAAACCAGGCACATTCAGCGTAGGGTCCCGTTCCCGTCTTTGGCGTCATGCCCCAGGCGGACACCTTTCGGCGTACCGGCTCCAATCTGGAACCGGGCTACACAGGAGACCGCGTTCATGGCTCACGACGTCACCATCCAGTCACTCGTTTTGGATATCACCCACGGTCGCCTGACCCGCCGCGAGGCGGTGCTTCGGGGTGCGGCGGCCGGACTCGCAATGCCTGCCCTCGCCGCGATCGGCGGAGTGGGAGTCATTAGCGCGGCCGCCCAGGAGGCGACACCGGCCGCCGATGTGGTCACGGGAGGCGTCCTGCGCGTGGGGCTTTCGGCTGATCCCGCCGAACTCGATCCGCACCTGACATCGCTCACCGCCGCCTGGCACGTGATCGAGCATGTGTACGAGGGCCTCGTTTCGTACGATGAGACCCTGGCTCCGATCCCGTCGCTTGCCGAATCGTGGGAAATCTCGGAAGACGGTCTGATCTACACGTTCGCCCTGCGCCAGGGCGTGAAGTTCCACAACGGACGGGACTTCGTGGCCGACGATGTCGTCTACAGCTTCAACCGGATCATGGACCCGGCGACGGCTTCCCCTTCGGCGAGTGATTTCGCGACGGTTGTGAGTGTCGAGGCGCCGGATGCGGCGACAGCGGTTGTCACGCTGAGTGCACCCGACGCTTCGTTCATTGCCAAGCTCATGGGGTCCTCCATTGCCATCGTCCCGCAAGAGGCTGTCGAGGAGAATGGCGACCTGATGCAGACGATGGTCGGCACCGGCCCGTTCTCGTTCGTCGAATACATCCCGAACACCAGCGTGACGCTGGAACGGTTCGCGGACTATTGGGACGCCCCGTTGCCGTACCTCGACGGTCTGGAACTCACCGTCGCGATCGATCCGACCGTGCGCCGCACTGCGCTCGTTCAGGGAGCAGTCGATCTCATCGAGTACGCGCCGGTCCAGGATTTGCCGATCTTCGAGAGCGATGAGTCGATTGCCGTCTACGGCGACCAGAACACGAACATCCGGTACATGGCGTTCAACCTGGCGGTCGAGCCGTTCGACATCCTGGAAGTGCGCCAGGCGATCGCGATGGTGATCGACCGCGGGCCGATCATCCAGTCCGCCGTCTTCGGCGGCGGCGCCCCGACCAACACGGTCTTCCCGCCCACCTACTGGGCCGGAATCGAGAGCGAAATACCGGCCCCGGATATCGAGGGCGCCAAAGCGTTGCTGGCCGAGGCCGGATATCCGGATGGCTTCAGCACTGTGTTGCATTCATGGGCGCAATATCCGTTCCTCTCCAACGCGGCGCTCGTGATCCAGGAGCAATTGCGTCAGATCGGGATTGAGGCCGAGACCGATTTCCAGGAAAACGCGATCTACCTCGAGAACTACTTCGCGGGTAACTTCGAGCTCTCCGTCACCGGCACCAGCGCCTACGTCGACCCCAACGACGTGATCGAGAACAACTTCGCCACCTCCCGCACGAACATCGCCGGGTCCTACAGCAACCCGGAAGTCGATACCCTGATCGCCGAGGGTATCGCCACTACCAACCAGGAAGCCCGGGCGGAGATATACGCCCGGATCCAGGAGATCCTGCTCGAGGATCTACCCTGGGTGAACCTCTTCATCGCCACGCAGTACGAGGCCGCGAAGACGTACGTCATGGACTACGTGCACATCGCGACCGGCACGAACAAGTCGATCCGGTCCGTCTGGCTCGACCAGTAGGCTGGATCCGCGGTAATCGTGGCGCCGGACCACTGGAACGGAATTGCGGAACGGCGGGACGTCCAATCGAGAGGCCACACGGTCCAGCGGGGCGGCCTCCCCTACGTCGTGTAGTTTCGACTTGTAGGGGCCGGCTTGTGTGCTGGCCCGCGGCTACCGGGCTGCGGTTCACGGGAGCACTCCCCTACGAATGAACATCGGCTCGTGCCACGTCGACAGGAACACCGGGTCCCAGGGAGATGCTCGAACATGGGTCAGTTGCACAATCTCGCGAACTTGCAGACGAACCGCCGCCGTGTGGTAGCCGGGAGCGCCGCATTTGCTGCGATGCCGATTCTGGGTAGCGCCGGGACGATCGTCGCCCAATCGGAGGCAACACCCGGGCCGGTAACAGGTGGCGTGCTTCGTATCGGCGTGCAGGGCGATCCGACGGCCCTTGATCCGCACCTGTCCGTGCTGGCGGCGGCCGGGATCGTGATCGAACTGGCCTACGACGGGCTGCTGGAGGTGGACGAGAACCTGATCCCCCAGGGCGCGCTGGCCGAATCGTGGACGGTTTCCGACGATTTCCTGACCTACACGTTCACACTCCGCATGAACGCCACGTTCCACAACGGGCGGGCACTGGTTGCCGAGGATGTGGTCTACAGCATCAACCGGGTAATGGACCCGGAGATCGGTTCGCCGTCGGCGTCGTATGCATCCGGCATTGCCTCGATCGAGGCGCCGAATGACGCCACGGTCGTATTCTCCCTGTCCCAGCCCGACGCGTCATTCCTCACGAAACTTTGCTGGTGGGGTATGTCGGTCGTGCCCCAGGAGGTGGTCGAGGAGAACGGTGATCTCTCCCAAGTGATGGTTGGCACCGGGGCGTTCGCGTTCGGGGAGTACGTGCCCAACACCAGCATCACGTTGACCCGGCACGATGGCTACTGGGACGCCCCCAGGCCGTATGTAGATGGGGTCGAGATCCTGATTGTGCCCGAGAACGCATCGCGCACGACCGCCCTGATTTCCGACTCGGTAGACATCATCGAGCAGGTCCCGCAACAGGACATACCGGTTCTCGAAACGAACGATGCTGTGCAGCTGGCCGGCGGGACGACCACCAACCTGCGCTGGCTGGTCTTCAACCTGCGTCGCGAACCGTTCGCCAGCCTCGAGTTCCGGCAGGCAGTGGCGGCGGCGATGGACCGCCAGACGATCGTCGACACGGCCGTTTTCAGCTACGGCGAACCGTTGGTGGGACTCTACCCGCCGGCCTTCTGGGCGGGCTACGAAGGCGCGGTCCCGGCCCAGGACCTGGAGGCTGCCTCCGAATTGCTGGCTTCGGTTGAACTACCGGGGGATTTCGCACCTGGCTTGCTGACTTGGGCGCAGTACGACTTCCTCTCCAGTACCTCGGTGGTGGTTCAGGAGCAGTTGCGCCAGATTGGGATCGAGGGCGAGATCGAGCCCGAGGAGAATGCCACCTACATCGAACGCTTCTTCGGCGGCGATTTTGACATCGCGGTGATGGGCGCCGCGGGGTATATGGATCCGAACGAATGGCTGGAACAGAGCCTCAAGACCGACGGACCCAACAACGCGGCCGGTTTTAGCGATCCTGACCTGGATGCGCTGATCGAAGAGGGGCTTGCCGAGCAGGACCAGGAGGCGCGGGCGGCAATCTACCAGCAGGCACAGCAGATCGTGATCGACCAGGCGCCCTGGATCAATCTCTACACATCGAACACGTATGAGGGTTTGCAGAACCGCGTTCAGGGTTTCCAGCACCTGCTCTCGGGCGGGTTACGTTCGATCAGTGGCGTCTGGCTGGAAGAGGGGTAGTCGCCCAAAACGGGCCTTGCGGTAGCGGCGGACCTTGTGTCCGCCCACGTTCCCATGAACGGGAAAGCGGTGTACGAGGCCAAATTAGGAGGCGCTGCTCGTACGGGAAGGTCTTGTGCCCTCCCCGATGCCCGGCTTAAGACCAGCCAGGATGAGGCCGGCGGGTGGGAGCGGATCCGACAATTAACGGCCAACATGGCGCTTTGGATGGGGAGGGCGGGCGGGGATGCTGAGGTACATCATACGGCGCGTGTTGCTCATGATCCCCGTACTGCTTGGGGTGACGCTGGTCACGTTCATCATCGTGCGCTCGATTCCCGGTGACCCGGTTCAGGTGCTCCTCGGAGCAGATCGGCGGACTACGCCCGAGCAAATCGAGGCGATTCGGCAATCGTACGGGCTGGATCAATCGTTGCCGGTGCAATACCTGAAGTGGCTGGGGCATGTCTTGACCGGTGATCTCGGGACGTCCCTGCGCACGAAGCGGCCCCTGACCCAGGAACTTGGGTTGCGCCTGCCGGTGACGATTCAGCTGACGATGATGGCGGGCATCATCGCCGCGATCCCGGGACTGATCTTCGGTGTCATCGCCGCTCTCAAGCGTAATTCCGGGATTGACTACGCGAGCACGATCGCGACCCTCGTCGGTGTCTCGGTCCCGAACTTCTTCCTCGCCACCCTGCTCGTGCTGGTCTTCTCGTTCTGGCTCAAATGGCTTCCGCCGGTCGGATTCAGGCCGTTTACGGACGATCCGGTCCAGAACCTGAAAACGATGATCATGCCGGCGGTTGCGCTTGGCTTACCCCTGGCGGCGATCCTAATGCGGTTCACGCGCTCGTCCGTGCTTGAGGTGATGGGGCAGGAACACGTCCGCACGGCGAGGGCCAAGGGTATCCCGCAGCGACAGGTCTTGTTCCGGCACGTGTTGCCGAACGCCGGTATCCCGATCCTGACGATCGTCGGGTTACAGGTCGCCAGCCTGCTCGGCGGCACCGTAATCATCGAGCAAATCTTCGGGTTGCCGGGCGTGGGCCGATACGTCTATGAGGCCATCGCAAATCGCGATTACCCAGTGGTCCAGAGCGTGACGCTGGTGCTGGCTTTCCTCTTCGTTCTGGTTAGCCTCGTTGTCGATGTGCTGTATGCGGTGATCGATCCGCGATTGAGACATGCGCGATGATTGCGGGGGTGATCCGTGGCTGATGCCAGCGTAACCATTGCAGCGGCGGGAAGCGGCGTTGGCCCAGCCCAGCGCGTTTCGAAGCGATCCGGCCTCTTCTCCGTGCTCATGCACCAGAAGCTGGCTCTGACCGGCATCGCGATCGTCGGCTTCTTCGTGGTCGTGGCAATCGTCGGACCGTTCCTGGCTCCGCACGGTGCGACGGAGCAGTTCGCCGGCCAGCAGCTCAAGGGGCCAAATTCGGAATTCCTGTTCGGCACCGATGAGTTCGGCCGGGACGTCCTGAGCCGGCTCATTCACGGCGCCCGGATCTCGTTTCAGGTCGGCGTCATCGCGGTCGGTATATCGGCGGTGATCGGCATCGTGCTCGGGATGCTGGCGGGGTACTTCGGTGGCTGGCTGGACAACGTCATCACCCTGTTCATGGACGTGCTGTTCGCCTTTCCGACAATCCTGCTGGCAATCGCGATCATGACGGCGCTGGGCAACTCGCTCACGAACGTGATGATCGCGATCGGGCTCGTCAATGCGCCGTCATTCATGCGGGTCGTCCGGGGATCGGTGCTTACGGTCCGGACCAGCACCTTCGTGGAGTCCGCCGTGGTAGCCGGGGCACCGCCGCCCGCGATCATGGCCCGGCACATCTTCCCCAACATCACCGCGCCGCTGATCGTCCATGGCTCACTCAACTTTGCGTTCGCGGTGCTCGCCGAAGCGTCGCTTGCCTTCCTGGGCCTGGGGAACAGGCCACCTTCGCCCTC
>JALZMD010000405.1 GCA_030858375.1 Chloroflexota bacterium | reverse complement strand
CGCAACCGCGGGTTGGTCATTTCGTCAATCGCAAAATTCATCAGTGCAAACGAAAATGCGACGAGGGCGATCGCGGTGCCGGACGGCACGAATGTCCACCATGCGCCAGTGATGAGGCCACCGTTGTTCTGCGCCCAGTACAGGTTGGTTCCCCAGCTGATCGCGCTCGGGTTGCCGAGCCCGAGGAACTCGAGAGCAGCCTGGGCGCCTATCGCGTAGATCACTGCCCCGAACATGCCGGCCATCAGGATCGAGAGCATGTTTGGCAGGATCTCGCGAAAGATAATCGTTGGCGCCTTTTCGCCCGCGACCTGGGCCGAAGACACAAAGTCCTTCTCGCGGAGCGCCAGTGTCTGGGAGCGCAAGACGCGCGCCCCCCAGGCCCAGCCGGTCGCTGTCAGCACGAAGACGATCGTCCAGAAACCGGGCTTGAGAAAGGCGGCTAGAACGACCAGCAACGGGATCGTTGGGACGATGAGCACCACGTTCATGACGACCGAGAGCACATCGTCGACCCGGCCCCGGAAGTAGCCGGCGGTCATACCGACGATGGTGCCGATGATCGTGACACCGACGCCGACGATCAGGCCGGTGCCAAGCGAGATCCGCGCGCCGTAGACGGTCTGCGAGAAGACATCCATGCCCGAGCCGTTGGTGCCGAACCAGTGCTCGCTCGATGGCGCCTGGTGGGGCCGGGCGACGAAATCGTCCGGTGCATACTGCGTGATCCACGGCGCGAAGACGGAAAGGAAGATGAAGACGAGAAGGATGGCGCCGCCAATGGCGGCCTTGCGATTGCTGAGCAACCCTCGGATCGGGTTGCGCGCCGCTCGGCGCACAGGGGCCGGCGTGGTTTCGGCGGAGGTGTCCCGAACGTCGGATACGGGCTGGCCTTCCTGGGTCAGCTCGGCGTCGATCGGGGTCGTTCCCGTTACCATGTTGCTTCCCCTGCCTTTCCGCACAGTGGACTGCCGTTTGATGAACCGCGCATCACTCCCCAACGACCGTAATTTCGAGCTGCCCCTGCGGGCTGCGAGAACTCCCCCGGCGAAGCCGGCTTGTTGTCATTCCGTCGAGAGCGCCAGCGACCAGAGGAATCACCCACCGCAGCGGCAGTGCAGGCATATTCGCTGCGGCGAAGAGATATCGCTCCGCTGCGCGTCGCTGCCTCCACTCGGCTGCGGCTCATTACGGAATAACATTTAACGCGCTTGGCGGGTATCCAGCGGGGCCGACCCTCCGCTATGCTCAGAACATCGGTCGTAGAGGCATTGGTATGAGACGAATGTGTCGCAGTCATCCCCTACCCCCTTCGCACGCGAGGGTCGAGCCGGACGTAGAGCAGGTCGACGATAAGGTTGGCCGCGAGCACGGCGAGGGTGATCATCAGAAAAATGCCCTGCATCAGCGGATAGTCGAGGCGTTGCACGGCGGTGATCAACTGGTAGCCGAGCCCAGGGTAGGCGAAGACGATTTCGGTGATGAGCGAACCGCCGATCACGAAGCCGAGCGCCATCCCAAACTGGGTCAGGTTGGGGAGCATCGCGTTGCGCGCGGCGTAGGAGAACATGACCCGGCGCTGGGGCAGGCCCTTGGCCTCGGCCATCGTCACGTAATCCTCCGAGAGCGTGGTGATCATGGCGTTGCGCATGCTCAGAACCCAGCCTCCGACTGAGACTAGGACGATCGTACCCGCGGGCAAAACGAGGTGATACAGGACGCTGGAGACGAATTCCCAGGAGAATGCAGGGGACAGTTCATCGCTGTAGGCATGACGGAGGGGGAATGCACCCCACTGGAATCCGAGAAAGAACAGTGCCAGCATGGCGAGCCAGAAATAGGGAAAGGAACCGATCAACTGAAGGAATGGCGGGAGGACCGAATCGGCCCAGCTACCGCGCCGCCAGGCGGCGATCATGCCCAGGGTCGTCCCGATCAGGAAGCTGATGATGACAGCGACGCCACCGACGAGGAGCGTCCACCAGAGGGCGGTCTGGATGACCTGGAGCACCGGCGCGGGAAACGCCGACGTGGAAACGCCAAACTCACCTCTTAAGATGTTCCCGAGATAGGCAAAATATTGCTGCCAGATGGGGTCATCGGAAAGCCCGTACGCCTGTTCCATCGCCGCCAGGGTTTCGGGCTCAATCCGTCCCTGCAATTGCGCGGCAAGGGCATCACCGGGATCGCCGGGCATCATCCGTGGGAGGGCGAAATTGAACGTGATAGACGCCCAGGCCGCGAGGGCGTAGAAGCCCAATCGTCTGAGGACATATTCCATGGCTGTCGTTCACCTCCGCGTGGCGCGGCCCCGCTGTTGTTGGTATGGCGGAAGCTTACAGCACCGGTCAACGCCGGGCGGCGCAATGCCGCCCGGCGTCCCGGTGATCCCTTTAGCTCGCTGCCTTCGGTGTGATCGTGGTCAACACGATCGCGCGCTCGGGCTGCCAGGTGGAAAGAAGCGCGTACGGATCCTCCTCCGATGGGAATCCTTCGAACCGGGACGAGTTGAACTCGCCCCACTGCGGACCCGGGAAGAGCGGCACGGCAGGGGCATTCTCGGCGTAGAGAACCTGCAGTTCGCCAGCGATTTCCCGCTGCTCGGCTTCGTCCGAGGTGGCCGCGAACGACGCCAGCAGGGCATCCGCTTCTTCGCTGCCGAACCGGTGCCAGTTCTGGGCTGCGGATTCGCCGACTGGTTCCTTCGTCTCGGTGCTCATCACGCCACGGAAGAAGTTAAATACGGTCGCGCCGCCCTCACTCCAGCCGATCGACATCGTGAAGTCACCGTTCT
>JALZMD010000395.1 GCA_030858375.1 Chloroflexota bacterium | reverse complement strand
GATGATGTGGTCGAACGTCTGGCGGAGCGCGCGGTGCCTGATGTCGAACTCCCGATCGAGTTGGGCATCGAAGAGATCCTGGCTCAGCGTCAGCAATCGTTCGGTCGTCCAACGGTCGTGTCCCAGCGTGCGTTCGAGCAGATCCATCGATGTCCCTCCATCTGAAGCCCTCACCCTGCCATCGCAGGGTATCCGCACGATAGCTGGCAATGCGGTCGATCCGTGTCCGGCATTGGCGTGGATCGACCGCTCCGCGAGTACATGGCGGTGGATGGCGCGCCTGGCTGGCATCCGCATCAGGTTCCAGCGAGGTCGACCGCCGCTATGCTTAAGGGAATCGAGCATTTCGCGATCAGTGAGAGGATGGACCCATGGCGGCATCGACGCGTGACGACCTGATCGAGCAATTCCACACCCGGGCGCTGGCGCTGCTGGACGCAGACGATGAGCAGGGCCACAACCGCGCCGAGATTGCACGGCTGCTCAACGACCTCGCCCAGCAGCCGGATATCCTGCCGGAGGTCGACCTCGCGCGGCTGCACGGCGCGGGTTCGACCGCGACGATCCTCCACCAGGGGGAGGATGGGCGCGCCGCCTTGATGCTGCTGCGCCTGCCCGACGAGGCGCCGACCCCGATCCACAACCACAACACTTGGGGCGTGGCCGCGGTGATCCAGGGAACCAACCGGTACTGGCGCTGGGAGCGGCTGGACGACCTGAGCGATCCGGACCGGGCGGAACTGCGGCTCGGCGAAACCTTCGTGCATGGTCCCGGCGAGTACGTGCTGTGGGGCGATCCGCCGCACGATCTCCACGCCCAGCAGGGCGTCAACGGCGCGGCGTACGAGTTCGTCTTTTTCGGGCGGAACCCGAACCTCCAGCCGCGCGCCTACTTCGATCCGGAGACGGGCGCGGTCACCTACGCGGCGGCAGTCGATGCGTCACCGACCGTAATATGACGAACCGAAATGGATAATCACGTGGACAACGTGGCGTTCACCCGGCGGCCTTACCAGAAGGGGTATTCTGCCAGGGCCGTCACGCCAATCGAGGCGTGCTTCATGGATTGAGGAGAACACCTCCATGCGGGACACCGATGACACGTCACGCCCACTTCGCCAGGAACCGCTGCTCACGCGGCCGGTCTGGTGGTTCCTCCTCTTCTCCCTAATCGCGAACTCCAGCCTTTCCCTGCTCTTCGCGGTGTTGCCGCTTTTCGCCGAACGCGCCACCGGGTTCGCCCTCGTCGCGGGCCTGACGACCGGCGCGATGATGCTGGCGACCGTGCTCGTCGAACTCGTCACTCCCCGCGTGATGGCGATCCTCGGCTACCGCCGGGCGATGGAGATCGGCGCCTTGTTGATGGGCCTGCCCGCGCTGGTCCTAATCGCCTACCCGAACCTGGCGACGATCCTGACCGTGGCCGCATTGCGAGGGGCCGGCCTGGCAATCGCAATCGTGGCCGGCACGGCTCTGGCGGCCCAGGTCTTTCCGTCGCATCGCCGGGCCGAAGGCCTGGGCATCTACGGCGTGGCGGTCAGCATCCCGGCCATCACACTGCTACCGCTGGGACTGTGGCTGGCCGAGCGGTACGGGTTCGACCTCGTCTTCGTGATCGCCGCCCTCCTGGTCCTCACCTGCCTGCCGCTCGGGCGCATGCTGCCAACGGTCCATCCCGGCGCGAAACCGACCCACGGCATCCTCACCGAGCTGCGGGATCCGGGCATCCGGCGGCCCACCGTCATTTTCGGCTGTTCTACGCTGGCCATCGGCATCCTCGTCACCTACCTGGCCCTGGCGGTTCCGGAGGAGTCGCGCAACATCGCCGCCATTGGCCTCTTCGTCCAGGCGGTCTGCACTACCATCGCCCGCTGGGGCACCGGCCGCCTGGGCGACAGGATCGGGTCACAGCGGATCCTCGCGCCCTCGATGCTGCTGTGCGCCACCGGTATGCTCTGCCTCGTCTTCACGAGCAATGCCTTCACGGTCATCGTCGGCATGGCGATCTTCGGATTTGGGCTTGGCGGCAGCCAGAACGCCTCGCTGGCGATGATGTTCGAGCGGGCCCGCCCGGACCGCGTGGCCCAGGTCAGCGTGATCTGGAACCTCGCCTACGACGCCGGGATGGGCATCGGCGCGGTTGGGTTCGGCCTCGTCAGCGGCGTGACCGGCTATCCATGGGGCTTCGTGATCGTCGCGGCGCTCCTGTTCGCCACAGTGCTCCCAGCCTGGCGGGACCGCCATCCAGCCCTTGATCGCTCACCACAGCTGGCACATTCGTGATGCGTCGAAATGGATAGCATCGCCGTGGGGACCTAGGGCCGCTCGATCTCGGCCGTATCGTCGTCGCCAGTGACGCGGTTCCAGAGTTCGTAGCTGGTCGTTTTCTTGGCGATGATCTTCTCCGACCCGCTAACTTCCTGACCGCCGATCGCCTTGAACGGGCCGCGCTTCCGGTCATTGAGGTCGAGGTACACCGACCCCTGTTCAAGTGGCGTGCCCGCCACCAGGATCGAGAGCTGGGCGAGATCGCCCTGGTTCAGATCAGGCAGTTTGTTGATGAGATCCTTGTCGTCGTTACCCGGCATGCTGTCAAGCTGGGCCTGGCGGATCGAGTCCGGTGTCTCCTGGGCCAGGTCCTCGGCGAAGCTCTCGTCCACCGGGTCCGGGCCCTTGGGGTTGGTAAGTTCCTCGCGCCGCACATCGTGCGTCTCGGCATGACGGGCCTCGGGTCCGCCCGTATCGGAGTAGGGCTTGCGGCCATCGCCTGGGCTGTGATCGTCGGACATTGCTGACTCCTTTGCTGAATCGTTCGATGGCGTGCCGGTTGATGACCTGTCGAGCTTAACATCCACGCGCAAGCGCACTGGCCTTAAAGGGCCATCGTGAACGCGGAACGACTGCCCTGTATAATCCCCCTCCTGGAAAGGAAGCCAGCGGCGGGATAAGGGGGATTCGTGGCCATCATCGAGCTGGTCGATCTGAAGCGAGAGTTCCGCCAGGCGCGGCGCTTTGACGGACCGTTCGGCGCGATCCGCACCCTCGTCACCCGTGAGTACACGACCCGGACCGCGCTCGACGACATCACGTTCGCGATCGAACCGGGCGAATCGGTCGCCTATCTCGGTCCCAACGGCGCCGGCAAATCGACCACGATCAAGATCCTCACCGGCATCCTC
>JALZMD010000365.1 GCA_030858375.1 Chloroflexota bacterium | reverse complement strand
GGCTGTTTCCGGCGATCATGGTCTACGACTTCACCGATGCGATGATTGTCATCGTCGTCGTGGCCGCGATTGGTGCGCTGGTGATGCCAGGCCTGATCCGGTACGCGGTCCGGCTCAAACCCCTGTTCTTCCCGTTGATCTCGTTCCTGCTTTACGCATGGGCGCTGTTGCTGCTCGATCAGGTCCTGCCGGGCTGGAAGATCGATAACTGGTGGGTGGCTGGCCTCACTGCGGCGGTGCTCACCGGGGTCGCGTCGTTCCTGGGCAGCTTCCTCTCACTTAGTGACGACGCGGCCTGGCAACGGTACGCACTGGGGCCGATGCGGGCACGGTACGCCGGCAGTGGCATGACCCATGACAAAACTCCCGGGTTCGTTTTTCTCGAAATCGATGGGCTCTCCGAACCGGTGCTGCGCCGGGCGATCGCCGCTGGCTACGCGCCAAACCTCGCCCGCTGGATCGAATCGGGCACGCATCGGCTGACGCCGTGGGAGTGCGACCTGTCATCACAGACCTCGGCAATGCAGGCAGGGATCCTGCTCGGCGTCAACGACGATATCCCGGCATTTCGTTGGTATGACCGCGAGCTGGGACGGGTGGTGGTATCGAACCGGGTGCGCGACGCGGGGTTCCTGCAACGCGCCTTGTCAACCGGCAATGGTCTGCTCGTGAACAACGGCGCCAGCCGGGGCAACCTCTTCTCCGGCGATGCGCCGGACAGCCTCTTCACCTTCGCGACGCTGATGTACCCGGCAACGCGCAACACCAGCCAGTACTTCCTCTTCTATTCGAATCTTTACAACCTGGCGCGGACAATGGCGCTGTTCGTCGCCGATTTCTTTCACGAACTTTTCGCCGCAACCTGGCAACTGGTCCGCAACGAGCGCCCCCGCGTCCGCCGCTTCGGGGTCTACCCGCTGGTGCGTTCCGCCACCACCAGCATCCTGCGCGAACTCAGCACCTTCACGGTGGCCGGCGACATGTTTCGTGGCGTGCCCGCGGTCTACACGACCTACGTCGCCTACGACGAAGTCGCCCATCACTCCGGGGTTGAGCGAGGTGATGCGTTGCGTGTGCTACGCCAGCTCGATCGCGATATCGGACGGCTTGCGAAGATCGCCGCCGAGGCGCCCCGACCCTACCACCTGGTCGTGCTCTCGGATCACGGGCAAACCCAGGGGGCAACGTTCCGGCAACGCTATGGCACGTCGCTCTCGGGTGTTGTCGAGCGCGCGATCCACCGCTCGACCAATGGCCTGAGCCCGGAAGTGGTCCACCCGGATCAGCGTACGGATGAAGGCTGGGAGATGGTCAGTGTACTGCTGACCGATTTCCTGAAGAACGACCGATCCGAGCATCCTGTCTTCGCGCGGGCGTTGGGGCGGCGGATGCAGGATGGTCAGGTGGCGGTTGGTCCAGACCAACATGAGCTCGATACACCAAACGGTCAGGAAAGGGGCCGGGTCGTGGTGCTGGCCTCGGGGAATCTTGGGCTCGTCTCGTTCACGGGAGCCCGGCAACGGATGACGATGGAAGCGATCGATGCGATGCACGCCGAACTGATGCCGGCGCTGATCGCGCACCCCGGTATCGGGTTCGTGGTGGTCGAAACAGCTGACCGGGGCCCACTCGCGATCGGACGGTCTGGCTTCCACGCGCTGCGCGACGACCGGGTGCACGGCACGAGCCCGCTCGAAGCATATAGCCCTCACGTACCCGACCTGTTGCGACGGACGAGCAATTTTCGGAACGCACCGGATATCCTGCTGGTAAGCACCTACTGGCCTCAAACCAACGAGGTCGCGGCCTTCGAGGAGCTGGTCAGCTCTCATGGCGGAATCGGAGGTGACCAGTCGACACCGTTCGTGTTGAGCCCAGTCGTTCTCGATCTGGGCCCGCTCCCGGTCGTTGGCGCTCCAGCCGTGCATCAGATCTTCAAACGATGGCTGGCCGATGCCAGTCACGGTGAGGTGGGTCGCGAACGATGAACGAATCCAGCCTCGCTGAGGCGCCAGCGGGCATCACGGTGATGACCATCAATGTCGGCAACGGCCTGGCGCCCGATGTCCAGGTGCTGCGGGCGTTGCGCGAGTCGGACGCCGACATCATCGGCATCGAGGAACTCAATCGTCGCCAGGCCCGGGTGCTCGAAGAGGGCCTGGCTGATGCGTATCCCTTCAGCGCCTTCTTTGGCGACAGTTATGAAGGCCGTGGCCTGCTGAGCCGGTTCCCGCTGATGTCGGCCAATCTCGTCCACTTCATCCCCGACCGGCCCGACGTGCTGGCGACCATCGATACCGGTCCGCTGCTGTTGACCGTGATCGTCGGGCATCCCCGGCCGCAGATCATGCGGCGAGGACGGGTGATGTTCCAAACGGCGTCGCTTCGGCAAATCCTGGGGTTGGCCAGGTTGGCCCAGCAGCAACCACCGGCGGTGCTGATGGGCGACTTCAACATGAGCCCGCGGCACCCTGGCTATGGCCGGTTCCGGAAGCTGGGGCTGACCGATGCCTTCGCGGTTGCGGGCTCGGGCCGGGGTTTGACCTTCCCGCTCCGCCTTGGGGTGGTGGGCATCGGATCCGGTCGCGAGCGCCGGCGCAAGATACCGGTTATCCCGGTCAAGCGGTTCGACCACATCTGGCACACGCCGGACCTGGTCGCCGAGCGGGCCTGGATCGGTCCCGACGCCGGCTCCGATCACGCTTCGGTCATGGCGCGGATCCTGCTGCCCGGCGCGGGACGTTAGGCGATTGGGGAAGGTATCCGGGTCGGGGCCACCCTACGATTCGTCCCTCATGGCCAGGGCGGTGGCGACCGCCTGTTCCAGCGAAAGCCTCCGTCCTTCGGCCCAGGCCTCCGCAAATGCGTTCTCACCGTGCGCGGCCTGGATGGCATGGGCGATCAACGCGTTGGTCTCGCGTTCGCCCGTGGACATCGATCGGCCGAGCGTTTCCCGCAGCGCTTCGGCCGCTCCCAGCAATCGCGCGGCGTCCAGAGTTAAACCGACACCGCCCAGACCCTCCAGCGATTCAGCGATCCCGTCACGGTCGCCGAGCGCCAGGTACAGCGACAGCGCTTCCTGCAGGAGGCCAGTCGCTCCTGAAGGTTCGCCCTGCAGGACACTGAGCATACCGAGGTTGCTGAGCGACCAGGCGATGCCGCGATCGTTGCCGATGCCCCGGTAGCGGGAGAGCGCATCCCGGTGCAGGTCGGTTGCGCGATCGTGATCGCCGCGTTCCCAGGCCAGATTGCCAAGATTTGTCAGCACCGCGGCAATGCCGCGCTGGTTCCCTTCGTTTTCGAACAGGTGCAACGCCTCGCCGTAGTGATCGGCGGCTTCCTCGAAGCTGGTTTCGCCAGCCATCAGCACGGCGTCGCCCAGCGCGTTCAGCGCACGCGCGATGCCGTTTCGGTCATCCATCGCCCTGGAGCACGCCAACGCCTCGGCCGCCGAATGCCGTGCGCCATCATGGTCACCCTGGAACATCGCAAGGGTTGACGCACCGCGCAGCGCCATTGCCCGCTCGCTCGTCGGCACTGTTGATGCGTTAGTCAACACGCGATCGAGCCATCCGCGCCCCTCGCTGAAATGCCCACGTGTGTACCAGAACCCCCAGAGGTCGGCTACCAGGCGCAGGGCAACCGCCGGGTCGTGCTCCAGGGTCCAGGACATGACAGAGCGTAGGTTGTCGTGCTCGAGGCTCAGCCGATCGAGCCATTTCCGTTGGCCGGGGCCGGTGAGCGCGGGTTCCGCCTCCCGGGCGAGGGCCAGGAAAAAGGCCGCATGCCGCTGATGGACCTCGTCCGTCTCGCCGCTTGTGTGGAGCCGGTCGAGGCCGTATTCCCGGATGGTGGCGAGCATTCCGAAGCGCGGCTCTCCGGCCGTTTCGGGCCGCCGCATCAGGCTCAGGTCGACCAATCGTTCCAGCCCGGCCAACACATCGACATCCAGTTCGCCGGTATCGGGACTGCCTGCCACCGCCTCGATCGCCGCAATGCTGGCGCCACCGGCAAATACCGAGAGACGCCGGAAGAGCGCCTGCTCATCAGGCGTGAGCAGGTCATGGCTCCAGGCAATCGTGTTGCGGAGTGTCTGTTGCCGGAGCGGGAGGTCTCGTGCCCCGCCGGTGAGGAGCGGTAGGCGGGCTGTGAGGCGGGTGAGCATCGCTTCCGGCGGCAGGACCCGGACCCGGGCGGCGGCGAGTTCGATCGCCAGTGGCAACCCATCGAGTTGGCGGCAAAGCTCGGAGATGGCGGCTGCGTTTCCGGCGTCGAGGACGAAGTTGAAATCGGCATCCCCGGCCCGTTCGACGAACAATTGCACGGCGCCCACGCGGGCGATACGGGCCAGCGGCATCGTGTCCGCGGAGTCCGGCAGTGCGAGCGGCTCGACAGGTATCTCTCGTTCGCCACGCAAGTGCAGCCGTTCCCGGCTTGTGACCAGGATCACCAGGTTGGGACAGTTTGCCAACAGGCTGGCAACCAGCAGTCCGGCGGGCAGGACCTGCTCGAAGTTGTCGAGCACCAGCAACAGGTGGCGGTCCCGGAGCGCCTCGTGGAGCAGGTCGGCCAGGGGCTGGTCCCCACTCTCCTTGATGCTCAGCGCCACCGCGATGGTCGAGGCAACCAGGGCCGGCTCGCGGACGGGCGCGAGTTCGACCGGGGAGTATCCGTCGGTAAAGCGCTCGCTCGACTCCAGTTCCACCGCGGCGGCGAGGGCCAGCCGCGTCTTGCCGACGCCACCGGGCCCGGTGAGCGTAACGAGCCGGCCATTGCCGCCGCCGAGCAACCCGCAAAGGTGCTCCACCTCCAATGCCCGCCCGACGAGGCGGGTTGGCGGAACCAGGCTCAGGGACGGCCCGACTCGCACGGTAAGGGTGGGCGCTCCATCCACGGGCGGGCTGGCGTCGAGTGGCGTGGCAGCCAGTTCCGGATGGGCGGCCGCAATCAGGGCGGCCCGGTCCATCGGACTCAGCTGCAAGGCGTCGGCGAGCAGGCGGACGGTTTCGGGACGCGGTGAAGTGCGCCGCTCGCGTTCGAGGTCGCTCACACCTCGGGTGCTAAGGCCGGCACGCCCTGCAAGCTCCTCCTGGCTCAGTCCGGCCACCAGGCGAAGCCGGCGCAGCACCTGACCAAACGTCGGGGGAGATGGGTGTGGCATTCCGGGCGTCCTTCGCATCACCGCCAGCGCGATTGACCATGAGGTGTCCCACAGGATCGTAGCAGATTCCGGCGCCGTTCCGGGCATCCAGTGGATGTGGGCATTGCGTTGGTGATGCGTGGGTGATGTGCATGGTTCGCCACCCCCCTACCGGCGCAGACTCGAATCACCATCCGGGACGTTCCCGGACGGGGCGAAACGAGGAGCAACACCCAATGTCCAACCTGATGACGAGTTACCTGGCGATCCAGGAGGAACGAACCCGGCTTGGCGCACACGCGCAACGAGGCTGGCAGGTGGACCAGGCCGCGGCCGCCCGCTCCCAGGGCTCCGTGGTAGGGCGGACTCGCCTGTGGGCGGGCATGTTGCTGGTATCGGTCGGGCAGCGTCTACAAGGGGTATCACGCGACCAGCGCAGCCGGACCACCTCCACCCTGGCACATCCTCGTTCATTCCGCGAAGGAGTCAGTCATGGAATTGCTCATTCCCCTTATTGCCCTCGTCTCGCTCGGGTTCCTGGCCATCCGGTTCGGCGTTGACTCACGGCCCGCGATCCGCTCCGACGAACACCGGCTTGCGGATGCCGGGACCGTATGGCCCTCTTCCTCTCAAAACAGGACGACTCCGGCCGCCGGGTTGGAGCCGCTCAAGGTCAGGCACCTGTACCTGGCAACCGTGCCGCCTGCCCAACCCGGTCGTCCAGGGTCTTCCTTCCCCACCTTGCGGGCCCTCGACGGTGCCCGCAATCCGGGTTTGGCCCCGTTTGCCACCGATCCAAGCGCTGCCCAGCTCGAAGTGCGGGCCCGGTGGTTGACCGATCGGTACTGGAGCGAACGGGTCTGGCTCACCGGTCTCGTCGACCAGGTGCGGTTCGACCTGGTGTGTGACGCGCTCGAACGAGAACGCCAGGCCCTGCTGGAGGCCGGACCCCGCGTGGATGAGGTGATCGTACTCCCGGACGCCGCACCGCTCGCGAGGCGTGCGTGACGGGCGACAGGGCACGATGGCGCGGCGGGCGGGGACGACTGGCATTGCCCGATCGCCCGTCTGGGGCGCCACTTCGCCACCCCAGCCCGGCGATGAAGGTGCCTGACCTGGACAGCGGAGCATCCTGGTGTGGCTACAGGCCCATCAGTGCCCGATATTGCCAGATCGACATCACCGCCATCGCGCCCTCGCCGACGGCGGTCGCCACCCGCTTTCCCGACCCGTGACGCACGTCACCGGCGGCGAAGACGCCGGGCACATTCGTCTCCAGCAGGAAGGGGTCGCGTTCGAGTGGCCATCGGTCTGCGCTGGTGGCGATCACGTCGGGGCCAGTGAGGATGAACCCTCGATCATCCAGAAGCACGTCACCGGTTAGCCAACCGGTGGGCGGCAAGGCGCCGATGAAGATAAAGAGCGCACCGGCGGGCACCGTCTCCTGGGTGTTGGTGGACCAGTCGCAAATCTCGATCGATTCAAGGTGGCCGTCCCCCCTGGCGGCCACGATCGCACTGTTGTAGCGAACCTGGATGTTCGCCGTGCCTTCGATACGTTCGGTCAGGTAGAACGACATGCCGGCTGAAAGCGATGAGCCGCGCACCAGCATGGTCACCGAGCGGGCGATGCTCGAGTAATAGACGGCGGCCTGTCCCGCCGAATTGGCGCCGCCCACGATGTAGACATCCTCATCGCCCAGCGTGCTCGCCGAGATCCTCGCCGCGCCGTAGTAGACGCCGCGTCCGGTCAGGTCGGCGATGCCCGGCGCTTCGAGCAGGCGGTAGGTCACCCCGGTGGCGACGATGACCGATTGGCCGCGAAGCTCGGAGCCGTCCCCCAGTTCGATTCCCACCGATCCCGCGGTCGGTTTGACCCGGACCGCCTCGTGCGTGAGCAGGGTTTCAGCCCCGAAACGCTGGGCCTGGGTGGCGGCCCGTCGGGCCAGATCCTCGCCGGAGAGCCCGGACGGAAAGCCAAGGTAGTTTTCGATCCGCGAGCTCGTGCCGGCCTGGCCCCCCGCCGCGTGGCGCTCGACGATGCAGGTGCGCAATCCCTCGGAGGCGCCGTAAACGGCCGCTGCCAGACCAGCGGGACCGCCGCCGACAATAATCAGGTCGTAGAGTGGGGTGCTTGAGGTGTGGCGCAGGCCGATTCGTCCGGCGACATCGGGCATCGTTGGCTGGGAGATCGCCGTACCGTCGGGCAGGATCACGACCGGGAGGTCGGTGGCGCCGTGACCAGATAGCGCCAGGAGTTGGGTGGCTTCCGGATCGATATCGATGTCGATCCACTGGTAGGGCACCTGGTTCCTGGCCAGGAAATCGCGCATCGCGTGCGATTCAGATGACCAGCGCTGGCCCACGATGCGGATGCCGTCGAACGCCGGACGGTAACCGGCCGTCCAATCCTCCAGCAGGTCGCTGAGCACGGGGTAGAGGCGTTCTTCCGGCGGGTCCCAGGGTTTCATGAGGTAGTAATCGAGGTGGACGTCGTTGATTGCCTTGATCGCGGCGTCGGTATCGGCGTAGGCGGTCAGGAGTACCCGTTTCGCATCGGGAAAGTATTCCTGGGCCGCCTCCAGGAAATCGACGCCAGACATGCCCGGCATGCGCTGATCGACGAGGAAGAGGGCAATAACCTCGTTCGTGCGCCTTGCCTCCCGGGTTACTCCCAGCGCGCCCTGCCCGGAGTCGACCCGGATCACCCGGAACCGGGACCCAAACTCACGACGGATATCCTGCGAAATCGCGCGCAACACTTCCGCGTCATCGTCAACCGTGAGAATTATTGGGTTTTTCATGGCAGAATGGCTTCCATCGGCTACAACAAACGTCGAATCGGGTGCCTGGGGTCCCGGTAGCGGAAGGAGTTGCCGTCCGGGCTGCTGCGCCAGTGTGTATTTAGGGTCCCTGTACCTGTAAAGGATAGTCTACACAACCCGAAGGGAAAAACATGTCCCAGGAATCACCGGTTTCATCCGAATCATTGCTGAAGGAAAGCGAAGAGCGCTATCGGGCGCTCTTCGATAATGCGTCGGACATGATCCAGAGTGTCCGCCCTGATGGCACCTTCGAGTTCGTGAACAGGGCCTGGCACGACGCCCTCGGTTATGGTGAGGATGACCTGCCAGGCCTGATCATCTGGGACATCATCTATCCGACGTCGGTCGGCGAGTGTGAAGTCCACTTTGGCCAAGCGATGATGGGCACGTCGTTGGTGGATATCCGGGCCACGTTCATGAAGAAGAATGGCGATCCAATCCCGGCTGAGGGGAGTGTGCAGAGCCGATTCGTGGGTGACGAGATCGTCGCCACCCACTCCTTCTTCAGGGATATCTCGGAGCGCCTGCGGTCGGAGGAGCTGGAGGTTCGCAATGCCCAGTTGGAGCGGGAGCAACAGGCGCGATTCCTCGAAAAGATGGCGGCGCTCGGCAAGCTTTCGGCGGGTCTTTCCCACGAACTCAATAATCCGTCAGCTGCCGCTCAGCGCTCGGCGCAGCGGCTCAGTGGCGGGCTCGAAAAACGTGACATCGCCACACGCGAGCTGATCGATGCGGGCGTGGGAACTGATGGCTGGCTGCAGCTGGAGCGATTGGTGACCCAGTGCACTGACGGTCGGTCCAGCCCCGTCCAGAAGTCTCCCCTGGAGGTGAGCGCCCTTGAAGACACAATCCAGGATTGGCTCCAGGATCACGGGATCGCCGAGTACTGGGCCCATTCCGTCGCCCTCGTGCAAGGTGGGATAACGATCGATGCGCTGGACGATCTGTCCCGGCGCCTACCGGCGGCGATCGCCCCGGCCATCGCCTGGATCGGCGAAACCCTGGCCCTCAGCGAACAAGCCGATGTGATTGCCCGCAGCACGGACCGGATCTCCGAGCTGGTGGCGGCAGTCAAGGCCTATTCGTTCCGTGACCAGGCCACCGAGCAGGATGTCGATATCCACGACGGCCTGGAGAACACCCTGGTCATCCTTGCCTACCGGCTCAAGTCGATGACGATCGAGCGGCACTTCGACCGGCAGATCCCCCCGGTCCGCACCTATGGCAGCGGGCTCAATCAGGTCTGGACCAATATCCTCGACAATGCGGTTGATGCCACCGATGGTGAAGGCGCGATCACAATCCGGACCTATCGTGACGGTCGGATGGCAGTGGTCGAAATGAGCGACGACGGTCCGGGCATTTCCGCGGACCACGCATCCCGGATTTTCGAGCCGTTTTACACAACGAAACCGCAGGGTTTGGGTACCGGGCTCGGCCTGGACATTGCCTGGCGGATCGTGACCGATGAACACGGGGGCCAGATCACCGTCGACTCGAGGCCCGGTACGACGACCTTTCGGGTGGCGATCCCGATCTGTCCCGATCTGCTGGTGGAAGACTGACCTGCCCTTTCGATCACGGAGGCTGACCACGAAGGTCGTACACTTCCCGCTACGATTCGACGAATGTGACGACGCCAGCCCTGTCTGGATACTGGTGCATGAAAGGACCTCGTTTGCGCAAACTCCCCGCCTTGTTGTCGATGATCACGCTCGCCCTCTTGCTCGTTGCCTGTGGCAGCGATGACGAAGACAGTGACCCCACCGCGGCGCCCGTTGAAATCACCGGGACAGCCGTGACAACTGAAACCGCACCAGCGACCATGGAATCGACCCCGGTGACCGGCTTGGCGACACCCGGCACCCCAATCATGGTGGCCACGCCGGTCGCCTCACCAGCCGTGCGCGGGACAGCCGTCGTCATCGCCTCACCGGTGACGGACGGTACGCCTGGCGCTGGGGCGATTGCCGTGCCGAATGGCGCCGGTACCCCCATAGCGGGAACGCAGGCGCTAAGCGGCACGGTCTCGCTGCCGGGCACGATCAATGAGGGATTCGTGATCGCTGATGACGGCTGTGTTGGACTTGGCCGGTACGCCGGACTCGAGGCTGGACAGCAGGTCATCGTGCGGGACGGCCAGGGCGCCATCATCGGGGTGACCGAGCTGGCGGCCACGCAGAGCGCGGTGGTCTGTAGCTGGACGTTTACGGCCGACGTGCCGGAGTCTGACTACTACGCGGTGTCGATCCCGACAGTTGGCGAGCGGGTGTACGCCGGGGAGGATGTCGCCGTCAGCGACGGGCAGATCGAGCTGGAGCTGCCGTAGCGGTTGACGATGCTCATGGACTGGTGACGAAACGAATCCGGCCGTCCGGATGATTCGACGACGGGGAGCGCTGGTATGCGGATTGCCGGATTCCTCACGCGGTGATCCGCGTGGATGCGACGGTCAAGATCGGACGCCAGCCCGTGCGGACGAAGGCGATGTGTACGTTTTACCGTGCAAAAACATACAAAGCCCTTTGGCCGCGTCGCTCCGGGGAATCTTTTTGCGGAATGGGCCGCACGACGTCCGCAACAAGCCAAGCGCGAAGGTCAGCATGCGACGAGATGTGGACGCTATCGCCGACCCTCATCCTTCGAACGCACCAAGCGACCGTAACCGCGCCCTGGTGCCGCGTCACCCCACCAGCGCCCCATACCGCTCGAAGAGCAGGGCGACCCGGTCGCGTCGGTGTCGAACGGTTCCGGACGGTAGAGGCGGTTTTCGAAGGGGGCCCCTAAGTGGTCCATCCGGTAAATCAGAGGGGATGGTAGCATGAGAGCAGCTCGCCGTAAGGAGGTTCCCCGTGCCCGAACGCTTGCTGCTTCGCCCGCTGACCGAGGAGGAGACCACCGACCTCC
>JALZMD010000338.1 GCA_030858375.1 Chloroflexota bacterium | reverse complement strand
GTCTTGACTACCTGCAGTATCAGGTACGTGATTCGATGACCCTCGGCGGACAAGGAACCGTGTCCGCATTCGTAGGTGCCACACTACGATCGACACCACGAGCCAGGTCGTCCATGGAGAGCAGTATGAAGCGCCGCAGGTTTCTCACGATGCTCGCGAGGACGCCGATCCTCGGATCTGCAGGCTATCTCGCCTCAGCGACCCATGCGTAAGGAACCAATGCTCCGGCGAGGCAGCGACTCTCCATGCTCAGGGAGCCGGGAATGCGACCCCACTCCCGACGATCGATCCCCGGTCCGCGGCCTTGCTGGTGATGGATTACCAACCCGCCTGGATCCAGACCCTCACCGACAGCGACGCGCTGCTCTCCCGGGCTGCCCAGGCGATCGCCATCGCGCGCGACGGTGACACGCACGTCGCCTAAACCCGTGTCGCCTTCACTCCCGCCGATTACACCGCCGTCCCGGCGCGCAACATCATCTTCAGCCAGCTCGCCAGCCGACCCGGCGCCCTGGACGATGACGCGCCGGCGATGGCCGTGGATGACCGCGTGGCGCCCGAGCCCGGCGACAAAGTGGCCCGCAAGACGCGAGTGAGCGCCTTCGCGAGGACCGATCTCGATGAGTGGCTGCACGATCTCGGGATCGACACCCTGATCCTGGCCGGCATCTTCACCAGCGGTGTCGTCCTCTCCACCGTCTGCGACGCGGCGGACCGCGACTATCGCCTCATGGCCCTCGCCGACGCCTGCGCCGATCGCGACCCCGAGATCCAGGACGTCCTCATGAACCGGGTCTTTCCCCAGCGGGCGCAGGTCATCACCATCGCGGAATTGCCGGCGTTGCTACGGCCGGCATCCTGACCGCGAAGCGTTCAGCCTATCGCTCGGCCTTCCCGGGGACGATCCGTTCCTCGATCGAGCGGTTGGGCGAGCGCACGATATCCAGGCCATACCGCGGTGAGCGGCGCCTACGGCACGGGAGTCGCCAGGTCCGGCGCGAGTGCCGCGGCGAGCGCCTGGAACAGGGTCACGCTGCCGTTCGTGTACACCCCATCCCCGTCGAAGGCACCCTCGCCGTAGGTATTCGCGACCGCGATCGACAGCTTGCGCTCGGGCAGGTAGGCCGAGACCCCGCTGCCGCCGTAGAACAACGGGTTCTGGGCGATCCAGGGACCCCCAAACACGACGCCCAGGCCGTAGTTGTACCGCTCACCGAGCGTGCGGCAGGATGCGCAGCCGTCCAGCGGGTTCCCGAACCCAAACAAGCCGCGATCGAGCTGCGCTGCCGACGATTCGGGGGTGAGCAGGGTGCCCTCGCCGACCGCCACCATCGACGCGGCGAAGTCCTGGATGGTCGTCGTCTGCACGGCGCCCTGCGTGATCGTCCAGGACGGATTCCAGTAGGTCGATTCCTCATAGAAGCGGGTGCCGGGCGCGATGCCGAGCCATTCCCGGCGCTCCGAGGTCAAGGTATGCAACGCGGGGTCGGCCAGCTGCCCGGTCGCGTTGTTGACCGTGGCCGTGAGATTGAGTGGATCGAGCACCCGGTCCTGCATCAACTGCTCCACCGATTACCCGGTGGCGGCTTCCATGACCAGGCCGAGTAAAAAGTAGTTCGAGTGCGAGTACTCCCAGTTGGCGCCGGGCGCGAAGAGGCGGGACTGGGCAAAACTGTAGGAGAGTATCTCCTGCGGATCGAAGCCCCGGAACGGATCATCCTGCAGAAGATGGACGAAATCGGGATTCTGCACATGATCGCGATAGCCAGCGGTCATGTTCGCCAGCATCCGGAGGGTCGCGGCATCGGCATCCGGCACATCCGGCAGCCAGGTGGCGATCGGATCGTCCAGCCCCAACACCCCGTCGTCGACGAGGGTGAGCATCAGCGTGGAGATCAGCGAGATCGCGACCGCCCCATTCCGGAAGCGCATGTCGGTGGTGGCCGGCACGCCGGAAATCGATTCGCCGAGCGCCGTCGAGACCAGTACGTCACCGTCGATGGTGACCTGGAGGATGGTGGCCCGGAGGTGGAGCTCGTCCATCACGCCCTGGGTGATCGTGATGAGGTCGTCCGCTGACGCGGCTGCCACCGGGGTCGCCTGCCGGGTGGCCCGCATCGTCGCGGGCAGCGCCAGGGCGCTCGCGGTGGCGGCACTCGTGGCAAGGACCGAGCGCCGGGTCAACGCTCGCCCGGTGAAATCACGGGAGGGACTGCGGAGCATGGGGACACCTTCCTCGGCTATGGGTGGCCGGTGATCGTGACGGATGGCATGTCAAGGGTCACACGCACATCATACGATCGGAAGCGGGCGCTGTCACGGGTCAAGGCCCGGAGCCAGGCGGAGATCACCCGCCGTCAGTCGCATTCGATCATTGCCATGAGCGATTCGAACGATTGCCAGCTCATTCGAACTCGACCTGCTGGACCTGGCCCACCGCCTCAACCGCGAGGAGGACCGGACCATGGTGATGATCCGGTCGCCCAGGCCGAGGTGCCCGATACACTGGCCGCCCTGTCGCTGCCGAGACCCTCAGTCTAGCTGGAGGTCTTTGGCATCAGCAGAGTCGGACGGTCCCGATGCAGGCCTTGGCACCATACGATGGACCGGCGGTCGATGGGGTTGACCGGGGGATGAGGCGCCGCCGACCACACTGAGTTCTCGTACGGAGGTCGGTGGCTGACGCTTAACCGTCGGTGGACACCGATTGATGCGTGGTTGGACCATGCATATCGTGTATATCACTTCGCCTGTGGGATCGATTTCCTAGCTTCCTAAAGTCATATGTGGATATTGCTGTACATGATAGACTGCCGGACACATACCCGAATTTGACCGAAGGGGGCGCGGGCACCGTACGTGCACCGCTGGCCCGTGTGGAAAGGATTCCCAGTGGCTGATGCAGACGAGCGCGGAACAATCATTGCTGGCATGGAAGTCGTCGGTGCCGATGGGGCAAAGATCGGCCAGGTGAACGATATCCCGGGTGACTACATCGTAGTCTCGAAGGGATTGTTCTTCCCCACCGATTACTACATCCCCCGCAACGCGGTAGCCACTGTATCGGACAAAGTGCATCTCAATGTTGCCCGGCAAGACGCCCTCAATCAGGGCTGGGATGCCCAGCCGGCCGATCTCCCGACAGCGGACGCCGGAGATGGCGACGAGCTAAGCACAAGTGATGTGACGACTCCCCTGACGGTGCCGCTGCACGAGGAAGAACTCCACGCCAGCACCCGCGAGATTGAGCGCGGCCGGGCGCAGGTCGAAACGGTGGTCACCGAGCACGAGCATGAGCTTGACCTGCCCGTGAACGAGGAGCATGTGCTGGTGCGCCGCGAAACGGTTGAGCGTGAGGTGGAGCCAGGGGAGACGGTGTTCACTGAACGCACCATCGAAGTGCCGTTGCGGGGCGAAGAAGTCGTCATCGAGAAGCGCGTCCAGGTGGTCGAGGAGCTTGAGATCGACACGGAGGTCGTGGAACGCACCGAGCACGTGACCGCCACCGCCCGCCGCGAGGACGTGCGCGTGTACGACGAAAACGGCAACCTGGTGGACAGAACCGATGTGCAATCGGACGATCCCGGCCAGTAACCGTGGGCGATCGGGGGACGGCGTCGACGCCGTCCCCCAGAACCGGTGCGTCAGGGCTCGCGGGTGACGTCGTCCGGCAGGGGAGATGGAGGATCGACGGCGCTGAGTTCCTCAATCTCCACCACCTCGCGGCGGACGGTGGTGCTGAGGTTGACCTGCTCCTTGGCCCGCCGGTTGTGAATGCGGATGACTTTCTTGAGCACCAGTTGGGTATACGATATCAGCACTTCCTCGTACACCGGCACCAGGTAGGAATCGCCTTCAAACCAAGGCTCGCGCTGCTCGACGACCTCCTCGTCCATGGCCACTTCGTCGATCACCATATCATCGTGATACAGATCGACCTGTGCGGTTACCGGATCGGTCTCGATGCGCTTGTGAACGACGATCTTGCCCTGGTCGCGTTCCACAACGCGGGCCTCGACTTGCTCCTCGGCGATGCTCAGGCGCAGGGGCTCCGGCCCAGTGGTGGCGGGAGCGCGGTCATCGCGGGGATCCGGCGCCCGGCGGGCGCCCGTGTCCTCATCAGTCATGGTGGTCCCTCGAGGCCGGGCCATCGTGCGCGACCGGCCCGGCACTGCCACCCTGGTGGGTGGTCGCGATTGGTGGGGTCATCCGCCCGGTCGGAGACGCCAGCGATGCTACTGAGCATCATTGCGGGTGACAACGCGCACGCGCGAGGGGCCCGCAGTTTCCTGGCGCTGCGGAAGTAGGCGGCCGGTGGCCAGACCGAGCACATACAGTAGCAGCAAAACGAGCCCGAGGGGCACATCCACCCCCCAGGCAAGGATGTTGAGGCTAACCTCATCCCAGTTAAAGAGGATGAGGAGGAGGGCCAGCACGGCGGGAATGATCACGCCGATGAGCGAAAGGGTGTGGTTGTTCCGCGGATCCTGAAACGGAACAGTCCGTGAGCCGGGTTGCGTCATCTCGATTCCTCTCCGTCGTGCATTCACCGTATGCACACCTAATTATGGCACCGAAACGGCACGCCGTGCATCACATGTAGGACCTGGATAGCCCGTGGGAGTGACTGCGGGCGCCATCCGCCTGCTTTCGGCTAGGGGCGTGGGCTGCCCACCGGTATCGTCGTCACGGACCTGATCCCGGATCGAGGGTGCAAGGTGGGGACATGTCAAGGGCCTCCAATAGGTCATCGCAGCGGGCATGGGCGCCGCGGTTGACAACGTGCCGTGATCGATCCTGCCACCCAAGACAACTCCGCGCGGTATGAAAAGTTGCGGGGTTGCCGGCATCAGCGCCACATCGCCGGTCTCTCACCACGACCATAACGGCCCGGTGGGGGATTGCGCGACGCCCGCCTATGGGCCCGTCGACCTGGCCCCCATGTGCGTCATCGCCCCTGGTTTGGGAGCGGTGTACTGACGCTGCTCCCCACCACCCCTCTGCCTTCGGACCAGCGCCATTGACGTTCCCTTGACGCGGCGCGAGTAGGGTCAAGCCAAGTCGGAGACTCGTGCAAGGGACGGGAGGCAGCCACAGCCCCATAAGCTTTCAGGTTTCGGTCGTCAATGCCGCCATCGCGGGCACGATGTGCCCGGCTGGCCGCGGGCCGGCACCGCGGCAACATGATCCGGGTCCCAATCGCTCCATTCGCATACACGCCTAATTCACCACGGGAGGACACCACCATGCGACGAAGGATCTTCGTTCACCTGCTGCCAATCTGCCTTGTCTGTTTCGGGCTGATGGCCCTCGCCCCGCTCTCCTCGGCCACCCAGGAGGCAACCCCGGTTACCCCGCTGCCCGACGGCGTGACCGTGGTCGCCAATGGACTCACCAACCCTCGCGGCTTTACCTGGACCGACGACGGCACCCTCCACCTGGCGCTTGCGGGCACCGGTGGCGAAGAACAGATCGTGGTCGAGGCGACTCCCTATCCGTTCTACGGCGGCGAGACCTCCAGCATCGTCACTGTGGCGGACGGCTGCACATCGCACATGATCGACGGGCTGCCGTCTGGATACTGGTCCGATCCGGGCTGGACCTGGGGCATCATGGACGTCGTGGTCTTCAACGACGAGCTGTATGCCCTCAGCGGCGGCGGAAGCGCGAGCTGGGGGAACCCCGAATCACCCAACGGTATCTACCGCATCCTGCAGGACGGGACCTGGGAACTGGTGGCGGACCTCGGCACGTGGAACTCGGAGAACCCGCCGGTATTCATCCCGTGGGACTACGATCCCAATGGCTCGTGGTTCGACCTCGAAGCCGGAACCGACCGGCTGTGGGTGACCGAAGCCGTCGGCGGGCGATTGCTGACGGTCACACCCGATGGGCAGATCGAAGAAGTGGCTGACCTCTCGGTGGATCACATGGTCCCCACCGGCATCGCGCTCGATGACGAGAGCGGAGCCTACGTCACCTTCGAAACCGTTGTGCCATTCCCGGACGGTGCGTCGAAAGTGGTGCACATCACCGCCGATGGCACCGTGACCGACCACTGGACCGGCTTGACCGCGGTAACCGACCTGGTGATGGGGCCGGATGGTGTCCTCTACGCCGCCGAGATGGCGACGAACAACTCGGACGATCCTCCGTACCTGAACCCGGGGACTGGCCGGATCGTTCGCCAGACCGGCCCGGACAGCCTCGAGGCGGTTGTCACCGGCATCGACTACCCGGTCTACCTCGGGTTCGCCGATGATGGATCGCTCAACGTTTCGGGACCGGCATTCGGTGACGACCGGGGGGAAAGACTCGGCATACTGATGCAAATCGATTTGGCCGCCGCGCCGGTGTCGGTTGTGGGCATTACCGATGCGGCACCAACCTGTGGCGACTCGTGGACGGCGGCGGGATCACCCGCCGCCTCAGGGGCCGAGGTAGCGATGGCCATCCAGGAATTCGCCTTCGAGCAGCCAACCCTCGAGATCAGGGCGGGCACGACCGTGGTCTGGACCAACAACGACGGGACGCCGCACACGGTCACGAGCACGGACGGTCTCTTCGACTCCGGTCGCATGGACGAGGGCGGCGTGTTCAGCCAGACGTTCGATGCAGCGGGTGAATACCCATACCTGTGCGCGTACCATCCGGGCATGCAGGGGACGATCATCGTCACCTAGGCGTCCGCCCGGGCTGGCGGGACGGTCACGGCGCAGCGGTCTCGTTGCCGGGGTCGCACCTGATGCCACTCACGACACGGTGCCACACCCTTTCTGGGTGTGGCACCGTGAGTCCCGTGAGTCCATAGACCCTTCCGTTGCGGGTGTCCATCCCGCCTGGATCTTCAACGATGCGCGCGGCCCAATGCCACGACGGGAATGACCCGTCCGAAGTTGCGCTGGTACTCACCGAATCCGGGCGCCCTCGCCACCTGGGCGTCCCACAGGCGGTCTCGCTCATCCCCGGTTACGACCGTGGCCTGCGCGGTGTAGGCATCGGTGCCGAACTCGACCGTAACCTCCGGATTCGCAACGAGGTTGTGGTACCAGGCCGGGTTGGCGGACGCCCCACCGGCCGACGCGTAGACGAGCAGGCGATCGCCGTCCACCGTGGCAACCAGGGGAGAGACCGTCCTCTTGCCGCTCTTCGCCCCGGTCGTGGCCGCCCTCGCTGAGCCGCTGGGCGGCGGGAATCTCCTCGAGGGTTAACGTCCTCGCGATGGGGATCGTGAACTCGCCACGGGTGGCCAGGTCGACAACGGGTGGCAGGGTCGCGGCTGTGAGGGTCGTTGGGGCGACGGCGCGGATGCGATCGACAACACCGTCACCGTAGGAGACGGGGATTGCGCCGAGGGTGCGAAGGTAATCGTGATTGGCCTCGCTGGTCGTACCGATGACCGTCACGCCGTAACGGACGAGCACCTGCACCACGACGCCTCCCGCGCGCCGGATCGACCATCGTCCCCAACCAGGCTTTGCGGGCGTTGGCAGGGGTGGCCCGCGTCACGGATCCACCGCGCCAAGCGGCTGGTCATGCAGCGTCCCAAGCGGCGAAAAGAGCGCGGCGACTCTGGCGAGAACCGCGCCGGCGGCACAGAGCAGGATCGCCATCCTCAGATCCATGACGGAGCCCAGCACGCCGCCCAGCAGCGCCCCAACGGCTCCCGAGCCATACACCAGGAAGCGATGGCTGGCGGTTACCCGGCCCTGCAGCCGATCCGGAGTGACCGCCTGGCGCAATGTCCACTGATGGATATTCGCGATGGTTCCCGTAAATCCTTCCAGCGCGCGAGACGCCGCCAGCACGAGCATGACCCAACCGGTGGGACCCGCCGCCAAGGGAATCAGCAACCAGGCGCCGGCTTCGATGATCCATCCCCCCAGGATCGCCGGCCCAACCCCAACCCTCCGCCCCGCCCGGTTGGCAAGCAGCGCTCCCGGCACCGCGCAGACCCCACCGATGGCAAAAGTGAGACCGATGACGACCGGGCTCAATTCAAGGTCACGAGACGCATACAGAATGTAGAGCGCCATCAGGCCACTGCCGAACAACGTGGAGGCCATGGATGTCCAGACGATCGGGCGGAGCAACGGGTGCCGGGTCAGGACGCCGAACCCTTCCGTCACTGATTGGCGTAGCGACCCGGTCGCCGGCTGCCCGGGTGCCCGTTCCTCCTGTTCGATCCGGCTGATGAGGCAGGCCGACACGAGGTACGACAGCGCGTCGGTCAGGATCGCCAACGGGGCGGACAGGACCTGAACCAGCAGGCCCCCGACGCCTGGACCCGCCGATTCCGCAACGGAATGGCTCACCTGGATCTTGCTGTTTGCCGACACCAGGCGTTCCCGGGGAACCAGACTGGGCACATGCGCCATATGGGCGATTTCGCCGGTCGCGCCAAGGAGCCCAACGCCCGCGGCCACGACGCACAACTGGAGGAATCCAACCTGGCCAACCACGGACGCGATGGGAATGCTCAAGAGCAACAGCGCGCATCCGAGATCGGTCACGATCATCACTGGCCGCCGCCGAATGCGATCGAGAAACAGACCGGTCGGCACGCCGACGACGAGGTACGCCGCCTGGCTGGCAGCCGCCAGCATGCCCATCTGGAATGGGGAGGCGCCGACGCTCACGGCCGCGATCAGGGGAATCGCCAGGCCGGTGATCTGCGTTCCGGCCAGCGATCCGCTTACGGCCACCCACAACTTGAGAAAATCCCGGTC
>JALZMD010000151.1 GCA_030858375.1 Chloroflexota bacterium | reverse complement strand
CTCCAGGCGCGATCCGCCGGCGCTGCGATCGTCGACGAAGCCATCGAAAGCGACGCCAACGCGATCATGCTTTCCTGCTCGATTCGCAGGAAGCATGGACGCCCGACCATTGGCGACACGGTCGACTATGTACTCCGGAATGCCCCATGCGAAGTGATCGTGATCCGGCAGGGCTCACCCAACTGGCCCTCCGAAGAAGTGGGTACGCAATGAACGTCGTCGTGATGGGCTGCGGACGTGTGGGCGCGAGGGTTTCGTCGATTCTGGACAACAACGGTCACCGGGTGACGGTGATTGACACCAACTCTACGGCGTTTCGACGACTATCGCCGGATTTCGGTGGCGACACCGTGCTCGGGACCGGCATAGATGAAGACGTTCTGAAATCGGCCGGAATCGAGAGCGCCGACGCCTTCATCGCCGTGACCAATGGTGACAACCGGAACATCATGGCAGGGCAGGTGGCGCGCGTGATGTTCGGTGTTCGCGACGTGATCGTGCGGATATACGATCCAGTCCGGGAAGACACCTACCGTCGCCTGGGCCTTTCGACGGTGTGCCCGACAACGACGGTTTCGGCGCTCATCATCGACCAGATCACCGGCGTCAGCGGCTCCTACCGCCGTACCGAACCAAGGGAGACCTGATCGTGTACATCATCGTTGTCGGCGGCGGCAAGGTCGGCTACTACCTGACGAAAACACTGCTGGGTGACCGGCATGAAGTGTTGCTGATCGAACGGGATCGGGACAAGGTGGAAACCTATTCCGAGCGATTCGGATCGGTGATCCTCCAGGGGGATGGCGCGGAAGCGGCGGTGCTCGCTTCCGCAGGCGCCGCGCGGGCCGATGTGTTAATCGCAGTGACGGGTGAAGACGAAGACAACCTTGTGATCTGCCAGATGGCGAAACACAAATTCCACATTGGCAAAACGATCGCGCGGGTTAACAATCCCAAGAACGAGCTCCTTTTCAAGAAACTCGATACTGACGTGACGGTGAGCCAGACGAACTACATCCTCGGGCTCATTGAGCAAGCCATCCCCGACAGGGCGTTCATTCATCTGCTCAGCCTGCGGCACGCAGATCTGGCCATCATCGAAGCCACGATTTCGGCAGAATCCCCGGTCGCCAACAAAACCATCGGCGAAGTTGACCTTCCGGTTTCGTGCGTGATTGCCGCGATCGCCCGCGGAGCTGATGTGATTGTTCCCAGTCCCGACACTGAGATCATACCTTTCGACGAAATCATTGCCGTCACTCACCGCACAGAGGAAGACGAGCTTCGCCGGCTACTCATCACCGAGTAGTGCGGGGGCAAATTCGACCCAGTCGAGGTGCCGCCGGTCTTGCTGGTATCCGGGCATGCCGAATCCACGTTCGGCTGCGGAGCTTGCTCCGCCCTTGTCACGCGACCTAGATCACATTCTGCAATCAGGTCCACATTGTGGAGCCACGGGCGATGCATTGGCTTCGCCCCTTATGACAATCTGCCTTGCCGCGGCGTTCCCAACGGTTGACTACGTAGTTGGATCCGGGCGGAGCAACCTCGACATCCGAACGTAGTCCCGGACCACCAACCAACGCGCAGCTTTCAGTCACCGGGCCTCCAAACGATCGGTTCTCGAATTGAAAGGGTATCTCGCAAGCTCGAATGGCGAGCCTCTGGCTCACACCGCCAACGATAGAGCGATTCGAATGGACAGTGGCTATGGATAGATCCCACGCAACCGTGAGAAGCTGGCAACCCGCTCAATCGCACGTACCAGCGCGGCGGTGCGCATGTGGACACCGTGTTTCCGGGATGTCTCGATGATGGCCACATATGACCGTTGCATGATTTCCCGCAGCCGCTCGTTGACCTGCTCCTCACTCCATGGAAACGCCTGGAGCGCCTGAACCCATTCGAAGTAGGAAACAGTGACCCCGCCAGCATTGGCAAAGATGTCCGGCAAGACCAATACGCCGCGATCGTAGAGGATTGAATCCGCCTCGGGGCTCGTTGGGCCGTTGGCCGCTTCCGCGACGAGCGTAGCCTTGATCGCACCCGCGTTGCGGCGGGTGATCTGGCCTTCGAGGGCAGCCGGGATCAGGATCTCGCAGTCAAGTTCGAGGAGCTGCTCGTTCGTGACGTTCTCGGCCTCCAGGAAGCCCTGGACCGTTCCGGTTCGCCGCTTGTGCGCGGCGACCGCCTCCAGATCGAGCCCCTTCGGGTTGTGAATTCCGCCGCGGGAATCACTGACCGCCACCACGGGCGAACCGTGTTCGGCCATCAGCCGGGCGGCAACCGAGCCGGCATTGCCGAAGCCCTGCACCACCGTGCGGGCCGACGTGAGCGACATGCCCTGCGTTTTGGCGGCTTCCTCAATCGCGAAGACGCAGCCACGTCCGGTAGCCTCGTTGCGGCCGGCCGATCCCCCCAGCTCCAGTGGCTTGCCGGTGACGACCCCGGGAACCGAATAGCCAACGTTCATTGAATACGTATCCATGAGCCAGGCCATCACCTGCGGATTGGTATTGACATCCGGTGCCGGAATATCGATGTTCGGACCGATAAACGGTTGAATTTCCGTGGTGTAACGCCGGGTCAGGTTCTGGATCTCGTTCTGCGAAAGGAGCTTGGGATCGACCTTGACCCCCCCCTTGGCTCCTCCGTAGGGAAGACCCACCACGGCGCACTTCCAGGTCATCCACATCGCCAGCGCCCGCACTTCGTTGATGGTGACGGACTGGTGGTATCGGATCCCACCTTTTGTCGGACCCGGCAGGCTGCTGTGGCGGACGCGATGCCCGGCGAAGACCTGAACCGAGCCATCGTCCATCTCCACAGGGAAGTGGACAGTCAGCTCACGCTGGCAATGGCTGAGAATCTGGCGGATGCCATCTTCGAGCCCGATGACATCGGCGGCGATTTTGAACTGTTCGACGGCGACGGCAAAGAGATCGTCGGCAGAGTCTTCCGGACGATCAATGAGCATTGTTCCGCGATGCGCGTCTTCGCTGACGATCATCACTTCAACCTTTCCCGGCCGCCGGCTGGTCTATCAGGGCGACCTGCTTGCACGGATGGATCATCCATCCACGAAGTCCAAGAACCCGTTCCGCTTACGCTTCTTCGTTGAGGACGCGAAGGACCATGGCCCGTACATCGTCGGGTTTGGCCCGGCCTCCAGTTCTTCGCATCGTATCGCCGATCAACCGGCCAATCGCGGCACCCTTGCCACCCTTGTAGTCGGCGACTGCCGCCGGGTTTTCGGCCACCGCAGCCCGTGCCGCGTCGAGCACCTGGGAAGAATCGTCCAGGGAGAGCAGGTTGAGGCGAGTAGCCGCGTCGACTACGGACTCCCCTTCCCCGAGTTGCGGCAGGATATCCTTGGCGGCTCGTGCGGTCAGTTTGCCGTCGCGGACGAGCGCCACGAGTTCGGCAATCCGGACGGCGGACAGGGGCAACTGGTCGAGCGGCAGCGAACGGGCACGTGCCAGCGCCATCACGTCATTCACCATCCAGTTCGCCACCAGCTGATGCTCCCCGACCGAGCCGAGTTCCTTCAGCGTCTCTTCATAGATGTCGGCAATCGCACGCTCGTTGGTGAGCACGGCGGCATCGGCTTCGGCCAGGTCAATGTCGTCGACGAAACGACGGTAGCGGGCAGCGGGCAGTTCCGGTAACGAGGACCGGATCAACGCCCTGGTTGCGTCGTTAGTGGTCAGGGGCGGGAGATCGGGTTCCGGGAAATAGCGATAGTCGTGCGCCTGCTCCTTGGTCCGCTGCCCAACCGTGACACCTCGGGCATCGTTCCAGCCCCGCGTCTCCTGCACGAGCTCACCATCGCCGGTGACAAC
>JALZMD010000265.1 GCA_030858375.1 Chloroflexota bacterium | reverse complement strand
CTACACTGGTGTGCGGGACGCCCTGGAATCGGACGTGCTCAACTTCGGGTATGTCAATGGCCCGGCCCTGCTGGAGGCGCTGGTTGCCCAGGATCCTGAGGTGACCGCCAGCCTCACTGAAGAACTTACCATGTCGTTCGGATCTCAACAGGGATTCGTGTTCTGGGCCGATGACCCGGGATTCCGGCTCGACACGATCGCCTTGCCGGCCGAAGGCTCGGATGTCCCGGCAGCGACTGCGTTTGAACCGGCCTTCACCGAGAACGTGCCGGAGTCATCCCTGGTCTACATCGGCGGCGCCGACCTTGGTCAATCTCCGTCGCTCAACTCGCTGGCGCTGCTCTTCGCTCAGGAGATCGTGGCCGGTGACACATTTACCGACGCTACCCCCATCGCCGATGTCGAGGCCGAGGCAGATGAGATCTTCGCCGACGCTGAAGGTCTGCTCGGCTTCAACCTCAAGACTGACGTCCTCGATCAGCTCGTGGGCGAATGGGCCATGGCCGGTTCAGTTGCGAACATCACCGATTTGGAGCCAACCATCAGCGCGATCTTCGTGACCGAAGTCGACGATGACGAAACGGTCACGGGTGTGGTGGAAACGATTACCAACATGATTGCGTCCCAGTCCGATGACACGTTCACCCTGACCTCACGACAGGTGAATGGATCTGACGTGACCGTGGTCGATCTCTCAGAGAGCGGCACGCCGCTGGTGCTCGAATTTGGCGTCATCGACGAGGGCCTGGTTATCGGCGTAAACGAAGGCATTGACGATTTCGTTGGTGGGCAGTCAAGCCCGCTGTCCGACGACCAGACGTTCGCCGACACACTCGCTGAGTTACCCACTGAAGTCACATCCATCTCCTACCTCAACATTCAGAGCCTGCTCCCGTTGGTCGAAGACGCGATCGCGCTGAGCTCGACCTCCTCGACTCTCGACGCTGACCCGGCCTGCGGCAAGTTCGACACGCAGGTTGAAGCCCAGGCGGCATACGATGAGGACGACTTCGAGAACTTCAATCTCGACCTCGATTATGACGGCGAGGCCTGTGAAGACTTCTTCTCGGCGGCAGCGTCGCCGGAGGCTGCCGTGCCTGGCATCGGCGAGATCAATATCCTGTCCGTCGGTTCCGTCACCTTCAACGATGGTGAATCGGTAGGCTCGAGCACGATCATCCTGATCGGTGAGTAATTCCTTTGACATTATCGACATTCAGTAGCAACAGGGGCGCTCACGACGAGCGCCCCTGTTTTGTTTCAACCTTTTTCAATTGAACGGCTACAATGCCTGTCTGTGATTGAGCAACCGCCTACCCTGAGGGACTTCGATGCCACTTGACCTCGATATGCTTCGCGCGCTTACGCAAACGCCGGGTATCGCTTCCCGCGAAGACAAAGTGCGGGACGTCGTCGCGACGTACCTTGGACCACTTGTGGATGACCTCTCCGTGGACGCCCTTGGCAACCTGATCGGGCACCGCAAGGGGTCCGGCGGTCCACGCATCGCCATCGCCGCCCACATTGATGAAATCGGTTTCCTGGTTCGGCATGTCGATGACAACGGATTCCTGAGGGTTCAGCGGGTCGGCGGGTTCGATCCGCGGGTTCTCGTCGCCCAGCGGGTTCAGGTCCATACCCGCACTGGTAACTCCCTCCCCGGCGTGTTTCAACCGGCCTCGAAGCCGATCCACCTCATGCAGCCAGGTGAGGCCAAGGACCTCAAGCTAGAGGATCTCTTTGTCGATCTCGGAATGACCGGCGACGTTGTGAAGGAGCAGGTCCGGATTGGCGACATGGTGACGCTTGACCGCAACCTCATCGCCGTCGGTGACACCGTCGTCAGCAAGGCGCTCGATGACCGGCTGGGTGTATACGTCATGATCCAGGCCGTGATGAAAGCTGTTGACAGCACCGCCGAGATCTTCGCGATCGCCACGACCCAGGAAGAAATCGGCCTTCGCGGTGCCCAAGCGTCGGCTTATAACCTAGACCCCGACATTGCCATCGCACTGGATGTCACGATCGCCGGGGACATTCCAGGCGGAACACCTGACGCCCACGTTACGAAACTTGGTGCCGGCACGGCGATCAAGATTCTGGACAGTAGCCAGATTGCCAACCCCATGATCGTGGATCATCTTCGCGACCTGGCCGAAGAACGTGGGATTGCGCATCAGCTGGAAATCCTTCCCTTCGGCGGAACGGACGCCGGGGCATTCCAAACGAGCCGCGGTGGTATGGCAACCGGGACAATTTCCATCCCCACTCGTTATGTTCATACTGTCAACGAAATGGCCCATGTCAATGACATCCAGGCGAGTGTCGATCTCCTCGCAGCCTTCCTGAACGTGGCGGGAACCAGATCGTATGGCTACTCCCTCGGCGAGCGATCGTGACGTAGTCGTAACACGGATCCGGATGTTCACTCGTTCCAATAGTGAACGGCACCCCGGCGGACATGTTTGTCGGTCTACACGCACGGCGAACCAGCAGGACCCATCATGGCGAGCGGGCGCGACGTCGGCAGTTCCATGGCACGGCAGGCAGAAGGAGCAACGATGGCATCTTCCGGAACGACCTCTTCACCGTTTGAACGATTCGCCCGGAATGTCGCATCTAGCGCCCCCCGTCAGTCGCGACGCGAACTGCTCCGCTCTGGCGCGGTGATCTCGGCGGCAATCGCCCTGGGCGGAGGAGCAGGAGTCTCCAGCGCCTCCGCCCAGGCACCAACCAGGCGATTCTCAGCCCAAGACGATATCGAGACCGATGTCGAGATCACCCTTCCGTTCAATCCGTTCGGCTTGCCAGTCACTCTGGACCCGCACCGGGCACCGAACTGGGGTCCTTTGTGGGTCTTGCTTCCAAACGTCTGGTCCGGGCTGCTCGCCTTCGACGAGTTGGGGGCGGTCATTCCCGATCTGGCCGAGGCAGTTATTCCGAACGAGACTGCCAATGTCTGGACCGCGACATTGAAGTCTGACCTGGCCTTTGCCAGCGGCAATGCGGTTACGGCCCAGACATTCGTAGATAGCTGGCTTCGGGCGCTCGATCCCCAACTGCCGGCACCGATGGCGTCGTTCATGGAACTCGTCCAGGGATTCGATGCCTATATCGCGGGCGAAAGCGACGAAATCGGGTTTGCCGCTATTGATGAGTCGACCATTGAAATCACTCTAGCGGAAGCGTTTTCTTCCTTCCCCGCTTCACTCGCCACGTTTGTCTGGGCAGCCGTCGACCTTTCCGTAATCGACGATCCGGAAGTGGCGGAGCCGCTCCTGGCTGGCGCTGGAGCCGGGTTGTGGCAGTTCACGGAATTCGTCGATGGCGACCAGATCGTGATGACGCAAAATGAAAACTCGTCTACGCCACCATCGCCATCGGTGTCGCGCGTTGTCTGGCAAATTCTCGACGGCCCCGGCGCAGACTCAATCGCCCTCGACCTCTACAACAGCGATACGCTTGTCTCGATCGATGTACCGGCGACCCTCATGGCGTCAGTCCAAGGCGATGACACGCTGGCACCCGATCTCGTTACGATCGAATCGCAGTCATCCACGATGGCGATCGGGATGGACTTCAACCAGGAACCATTTGGCGATCTTCGGGTACGGCGGGCCGTCGCGGCGGCGATCGATCGCGAGGCCTGGGCCAACGAGATCTGGAGTGGAGAGTTCGTTGCCGCCTCTGGCGTGGTGCCCCCCGTTGTCGCTCTGACATCTGGATACGAAGGCGCCGAGGGGCCATCGTTCGAACCGGATGCTGCTTCGGCTCTCCTTGTCGAAGCTGGCATCGATGCCGAAGCGAACATGCCGGATATCGTCTACTACCAGCCCGCATCGGACAGTCCGGATCATATCGAACGGCACGCGGCGCTCCTCGACATGATTTCGGAAAACTCTGGTCTGGTAATTCGCCATGATGCAACGTTGACCGCCGACCAGATCGCCGCGGTGCAGGGAGATAACGGGGGGCGTCAATTCGATATCGTCTGGTGGTGGACGGTCACCGACAC
>JALZMD010000150.1 GCA_030858375.1 Chloroflexota bacterium | reverse complement strand
ACCAGCACCCATTTGAGCGGGTGCGGTGCGGTGAGCGCCCACCAGGCCGCCGCCGCGACCGCGGCGAAGCCCAGCAGGCGCAGGTTGGCAACCAAGTTCCAACGGCGATGAACCGCGCGACGCTGTGACTCGAAGGTGGCGCGGCGTTGCGCATAGATGGAGCCGGTGGATGATTCGTGTGACGTCTCGATGATGCTGCTCCGTGATCGTAGGGCTGGAACGCAAGGATGACGCGGGCGCCTTCCGCTCCGGACATGGTACGGTGTTCACAAGTAACCTCGGTGCGACGGGAGTCGAATCCGGCATGTTTTGCCAGCGATGTGGCGGGTCAACCGAAGAGCGGGAACACGACGGTCGGGCGCGTCCGGTCTGCACCGCCTGCGGCGCCGTGACGTGGTTCGATCCGAAGCTGGCCGTGACGGTGATTATCGAGCGCGACGGATATATCCTGCTCGGGAAGCGGGCTGAATGGACCCGTTCACCCGGCAAGTGGAGTTTTCCGGCCGGGTTCGTGGAGCGTGGGGAAGTAGTGGAAGCGGCGGCGGTCCGGGAAGTGCGGGAAGAAGTCGGGCTGGCGATCGTGGTCGGTCCGCTGCTTGGCGTATTCTCGGAAGCGGGCGAGCCAGTCGTGCTCCTCGTCTACCCCGCCACGTCAGTCATTGGCGACCCGATCGCCAGCGACGACATCACTCAGATCGGCTGGTTCGCGCCCGATGATCTGCCGGGGCTGCCGGAGCTTGCCTTCGATCACGATGTTCACATCCTGCGCCTCTGGCAGGACTGGCGCGGCGAGTGCGCCACCCCCCAACGGCCCGGCGTCGCCTTGTAGCGATCGCCCTTCGGGTCATCCCCACTTTCGCGAATCTACAACGACGAAACGTGGCCCCGCCGACCACGGGCTGATACGGGCCACCTGACGCACACGACAGAGGGCATCGTTATGACTACTGATTCAAGTTCAATCCGGCCCCGGATGCTGACGGGCGACCGGCCCACCGGCCAGCTGCATCTCGGTCATCTCGTGGGATCGCTCCGCAACCGGGTGCGCCTGCAAGCGACCTACGACGCCTACTTCATCATCGCCGACCTGCACATGCTGACGACGCGAAATACACCGGAGGATATCGCCCAGGTTGATGAACGAGCACGGGGGCTGGTGCTCGACGCCCTCAGTGCCGGAATCGAGCCCGACAAGGCCGTCTTCTATCTCCAATCCGCCATACCGGAGGTCCATGAGCTGGCCGGGCTGCTCCAGAGCCTGGTCACGGTTTCGCGGCTGGAACGCCTACCGGCCCTCAAGGACATGGCACGCGACGCCGATGTGGAGATGTCGTTCGCGCTGCTCGGCTATCCGATCCTGCAATCAGCCGACATCCTCTCGGTCCGGGCACAGTCCGTGCCCGTCGGCAAGGACAACTACGCCTTCGTGGAGGTGACGCGGGAACTCGCGCGACGGTTTAACAGCCGGTACGGGGAAGTATTCCCGGTGCCAGAGATCATTGCCGGTGAAGCACCGACACTTGTGGGCACCGACGGCAAGCGCAAGATGAGCAAGAGCCTCGACAACGCGATCGCCCTCGCCAACGACGCGGCGACTGTCCGTAAAAAGGTAATGCGGATGTACACCGATCCGCACCGTGTCCGGGCCGATGTGCCGGGCACGGTGGAGGGCAATCCGGTCTTTGCGTGGCTCGATGTCTTCGCCCCTGATCCGGTCCAGGTCAACGAGTTCAAACGGCGCTACGAGGCAGGAACCGTTGGCGATGTAGAGGTCAAGGAATACCTGTCCAACGTCGTCAACGATGTGCTGGAACCGATGCGTGAGCGACGGGCGACGTTTTCCCAGCCAGGGCTGGTTGATCAGTTGATCGAACGGGGTACGAGGCAGGTGAGGATCGAGACCCAGGAAACGGTGTACGCGATGAGACGGGCGATGGGGCTGACCGGGGCCTGGAACCGGATCAGGCGCCGCGCCGAACGGACGGGATCGTGACCGAACCTGGATGCGTCCTGCCCATGGGCTGGTGGTAGGATTCGATCGGTTCAGATGCTACAACAGCTGATCTCCTCCGGGAGGATCCGAACCAGACCAGAGCCATGGGAAGGGCAAATCCATGACCCAGCCGTTGATCGTTGCCCATCGCTCGCTGACGCCGGGTGCGACCGAGAATGCCCGGTCGGCGATTGCCCTCGCCGCTCAAAGCGGTGCCGACCTGATCGAGCTCGATATCCGGCTGACCCTCGACCGGCAACCTGTGGTACTGCACGATGCGTTCCTCCGCCGCGCGACGCGGGGCCGGGGTTTGGTGCGGCTATGGCCCTCGTTCGCCCTCGCTCGGCTACCACTACGCGAAGCTGAACCAGGTGATCGCGTTTCCTTGCTCCGGTCGATCCTGGCGGACTTCCCTGTCGGCGCCCAGCCAGCCCTTCACCTCAAGGTCCGGTCCGCCCTGCCGACCGTGCTCCGCACGATAGCCCGCTACGGAAACCCCGGTCGCACCTGGCTCTGGCTGGAGCAGACACAGGATGTGTACACTGCCAGCCGTACCCTGCCGGAATTGCGGTTAACCCTCCTGCGCCCGGCAGGATGGATGCCTCATTCCCGCCAATCGTATTTCGAAGAGGCGCAGTGGGTCGGTGCCGCCGGAGTCAGCGTGCCGTGGGGCGTGATTGACGACGTCCTGGTCGAACATGCGCACCGTCATCACCTGCTAGCGTTTTCGCGGCTGGAAAGAATGGACACCCTCACGTCCCGTCTGGAGGCGGGCGTGGACGGCGTGATCACCGACGATCCACGGGCCGTGCGGCAACACTTGAACATGCTCAATCCCTGAAGTATCCACGCTGGCGAGGTTACCACGACGAATGGCCTTTTACGTCCTGAACCTGGAGATTTACCAGCCGGAACGCACGCAACCCAACCCCCGGCACCTTGCCTCGCTGTGTTACCGTAAATCGGATTCTTCGTAGTTTCAAAAGTAAAGACGGACCGTTGGAGGCGACATGGCGGGCAAAAAGGTCAAGAGCGAGGTCGAAGGGATCCGCAACGAACTACAGAACCTGTCTGAGGCCGTTTGGGCGCTTCGCGAACACGTCACCATCCAGACAGCCGCCGCGGCAGCCGCTTCGTCATCAAGCAAGCATCACAAAGGGAAATCAGCCGAGCCCGCCGTCTCCGACCTGAACGTCGCGCGCGAAACCCGAGGTACCGTGGTGACGCGCGGCGTCGTACGAAACGCTGATGGCGATCGTGAATACCGGTGGGATATCGAGGCCACCGTCGACACCCTGATGACCGTGGACGACGACCGGGCAGCCCGGCTACTCGCGGCAATCGGTCACCGCCAGCGCCTGGCGATCCTCAAGATGCTGCTCGACAGGCCGACGACGGCGGCGGACCTCGTCGGTACCCTCGACCTGGGAACGACGGGGGCCGCGTATCACCACCTCAACGTGTTGCAATCGGCCGATCTCGTCACTCAGGAAGGGCGAGGGGTGTTCGTGATCCAGTCGCACAGGGTGTCGGCGCTCTTCACCATGTTCGCCGGAATCGAAAGCGCCGCAAGTCTGACAGTCACGGAGCCGGCAGATGGCGATGGCGATGGCGATGGCGATCAGGCTAAAGGTGATGACGGCGATGGCGATGGCGATCGGGCCAAAGATGATGACCGCGGCAAGCGTAAGAAAAGGAAGCCGGCGTGAGCCTCAAGAGGCGGTTGCCCAACAACACCAGTGCGCGATGGGCCTCCTCACACGTTGAACACCTGCCTCGGGGCCATTGATCCGGAAAGCTTGGTCCCACATACTTCCCTGACGACCGTCATGTTTTAGCGCCAGGGAAACATCGGCCCCGCTGCCTCGCAGCCCGCAGGGGCAGTTCGGAATGACAGTATTTGGAAGGAGTCTCCACTGCCTCGACACGGTTGCGAAACGCCCCGG
>JALZMD010000323.1 GCA_030858375.1 Chloroflexota bacterium | reverse complement strand
CCACAGGGACGGCGGTCGACGTCAGCGGAGTCAAGGGTGGGGCCAAGCCGTACCTGCTCGATCGACAGGATCCGGTCTATCGGGCGGCCGATGAGGCGCTCACGCGGCTGTTCGGCGTTGCCCCAGTCGTCCAGCGCGCAGGTGGAACGATCCCGGCGATCGCAATTTTCCTTGATGAACTCGGCATTCACATGATCGGTTTCGCGTGGAGTGGGCCAGACAGCAAGTCGCATTCGCCCAACGAGCGCTACCCGATCGCCAACTTCCTGCGCGGTCGCCGTGGCTACGCCATGCTGCTCGATGTCCTGGCTGAGGGATCGCGTTAGACGGCGGGATCAGGTCTTCCGGGCGAAGGTGACGATTTCCTGGCTCGTTTCCTGGACTGCTTCGCCAGCCCAGCCACCTGGCTGATTATCGATGGCGAATCCGGTGTCTGCCAGAAATCGCGACAGCCGGTCGATACCGAGGAATCGGAACCGTGCATGGTCGACCCGCAGGACCGTACCGTCGGGGTCGCTGGTTGTCTCGGAGAAAGTAACGACGTCCTGGTCAACAGACTGAACGTCGTAGGTGATCCGCATCGACCGGCCCGACGGGTCGACTACGTCGATAGGATTGTCAGGATTCCAATCCTCCCATTCGCGCACCGGGGGATTGCAGGTATCGAAGACGAAGCATCCGCCATCGATCAGGGAACAATGAATCGCACCGAGCGAGGCCCGCAGGTCGTCGTCGGAAACGAAATACTGGAAGGCGTGGTTCATCATCACCGCCCGTTCGAACTCGCCGTCTCAGGTCATCGACGCCGCGGTGCCTTCATTCCACTCGATATCGTTCCGTTGCCGGGCACGTGCAAGTGCCGCCCGGTCCGGATCGATGCCAACCAGGCGGCCCGTGTGGCCAGCCGACCTCGCGCGATGCAGCATGGTACCGGTACCACAGCCACCGTCGAGCACGGTTGGGGAACCCATGACGAGCGAAAGGTAGACGTCGTCACTCGCGCCCCACGGGTTGAGCAGGTTGTAGAGGGCCGCAGCCTCGGCGTCAGAATACATCCACCAATTCTGCCTCACGCCGGGCTTGCCTGCCAACGATGAACACTCTGAAACGGCGCCCGATTGGGCGCCGTCCCGTTTTCATGGTGCCTGGTGGCTTCAAGTCCGGTGCTGGAATCTGAACCGAGTACCTTACCCGGCGGCCTGTTCGATCTCGAAGGTGATTTGGAGATCGACCCGAACCTCGGACTGACCAGGGCTCACGGGCACGACGCTCGCTTGCTCGGACGCCACCATGTCGGCACCGCCTCGGCCCAGATCGAAGTCCACCGGCATCGGGGGCGGCGCGGAGGTTTCTGAAATGGAGACGACGTTGGTCACTACCATACCCGACGCCGTCGCCAGTTCATCAGCCTTGGTTCGTGCGTCCTCGACCGCCAGGGACCGGGCCTGGGTCGCGGCCGATGAGGGATCTTCGACGTAGAAGCTGATGCCCCAGACGTTGTTGGCGCCGGCTTCCACAGCCGCATCCAGCACCGTTCCGACCGAGTCGATGTCACGAACGACGATCGCCAAGCCTGAGGAAACCTCGTAGCGTTCGATGCCGACGTAGTTGCCGTCCCGGTCGTATTCGGCGATCGGGTAGACATTGTACGAAGTGGTCGCGATATCCTCGCGAAGGATGCCGGCATCGGTCAGCACGGCGGTGATTGCGGCCAGTCCTTCACTCACTTCAGTCTGCGCGACCTCGAGCGATTCGTTGTTGGACACCACACCGAGATCGAGCTGGGCCGTGTCAGGATCGATCTTGACGGTACCGAAACCGCTGACGCTGATCGTACGGATCGTTTCCGTTCCGGGAACCGGGGTGGATTGCGCCCCGGCAACTGGTGAGAGGAGGAGTGTCAAACCGAGGAGAAGGGCGGTGAGGAGGCCAAAGCTGGCACCCCTGGCCGGGAGTGACGTACTGCGCATGGGAATGCTCCTGTCGATGTGGCGAGGCAATAGTGTTGTCGAAAGGTCACCGGGCTCCAAGAGGATGCACCGCCCGGTGGCGTGATACGTTCCGATTCAGGTGGGAGATCAGGACCTGCTAGCGGTGGACTGTCGACCGACCTTCGCTAGCACGAGCCAGAGTCCCGCGAGCACCAGGGCCAATCCTCCGAGGAGCACGCTGCTCCAGATCCAGGAGGAACGGTCATCGGCGGCGGCGGGAACCACCGAAGCCCCGATTGCACTGGATGTCGTTGATTGGGCGATGTCGCCGCCGGATTCCTCGAACTGGGTCAAATCCTCCATCGGGTCATCACCGACCGATGCGGCATCGCCACGCGATGTCATCGAACTTTCATCGTTTCCGGAATCTGCTTCGGCCCCTGCATCCTCTGCCTCATCAGACGATTCAGCACCGGATTCGGTTTCGCCACGCGCGCCCATGATGTCGCTTTGCTCCTGGAACGTCGCACCCGAGCCACCATCGGTGTTGCCGTTGATATCGAAGAAGAGCGAGCCAGCAACCACCATGAAGACCAGGGCTGCAGCAACGCTCAGGGTGCGCACAATGGGCAGGAACTGCAGGATCTTGCCCTGGACCGGAGCCACTGGGGCCTTCGCGAATTCATTGCCAAGCCGGAACGACCGGCGTGGCGCGAGTTCCGGCAACTGGCTCATGAGCCGGGCCGTCGCCTGAAGTTCGCCCAGTTCCTGCTCGATGAGCGGATTCCTGGCGAGGAGCGCCTCCACCTGCGCCAGATCTTCCGGAGCGAGGGTATTGTCCACGAACGCGTTCAGGTCATCGGAATACGCAGCATATGTTTGCCGATCCATTTTACCCCTCCACGTTCATCGTCACGTTTGACCTATCGAATGTCGTCATCGTCGTTATGGTGCCTCATGGATCAACCAGGAAGATCGCTCCGCTGAATGCCAAGGTGGTGGCAGGCTATCGAACGGAAGGCGTCAGCGTCAGCCTGCTTCCGCTTCCTGTGATGAAAGACGAACATAACGCTCGAATAGTTCCCGATGTTCGATATTGTCGCGAAGCAACGTCCGCAAGGCGGACCGGCCACGGCTGATCCGTGACTTCACCGTGCCAACCGCTACCCCGGTGATGTTCGCGATGTCGTCGTAACCGTAGCCCTGGACATCGGACAGCACAATCGCAAGCCGTTGATCGTCCGGCAGTTCGCCAAGAGCCTGTTCGAGGAAGCTGGCAAGCTCGGAACGGGTCGCAAATGTTTCGGGCGCCTCGTTGTGACTCTGGGTCGTCCACTCAGGTTGCGATTCGAAAAGCTCCGCGTCCAGTGACCAGGTCGGGCGTCGGGTTCGCGACCGCAGGATGTCGTAAGCGCGGTTGGTCGCGATGCGGAGCAACCACGGTCGTACCATCCCGCCGCGAAACGTGTGGATGGCGCCCCAGGCCCGAATGAATGCGTCCTGGGTTGCATCCTCGGCCGTCGACGCGTCACGCAGAAGCCGCATGCACACACTGAAGACGACGCGCTCGTGCCGGGTGACGAGATCATTGAACGCGTTGAGATCGCCGCCCTGCGCGGCGACGATCAAGCGCTCGTCGAGACCGTCGTCAGATTGCTCCGGCGACGCCGCGGTGAGGTTGGGATTGAGATGTCTGATATTCGATTCCGGTTCTGGATTCGTCGTCAAGACCATACGTTGGTTTGCTTCCCCCGTGCCTCTCGCGCCACACCGCTATGAAAAGCGCAATCCTAACATTGCGCGTGATCGCGGCGACCACCCGAGCATTTCAGTGGATGACGAAGCGCCGGCGAGAAACGTCTCTCCGCCGTGCAGCGCGTGTTCGTCATTCCGCCGGGAGCGTTCGCGACTTTATTGTCATTCCTCGCAAGCTCGGAATCTCCTGCCGCAGCAGCAAAAGCTCATCACTGCGGCGCCCTACGGGGCGAGTTTCCTACATTCGCCTTCGGCTCCTTGCGGAATGACGTTCAAGGCGCTACGCGCCAAGCTCCTGCGCATCGAATTTGACGCCTGGTGCCCTACCTGAGCGTGAGGCGCTCGAGCACAGCCGGGTTGGCAACTGTCGGCGGCCGTTCGCCACGCAACACGGCAATCGCCGACAGGAACGTCTGGTCGCGCACGGTCTGGGCAGATTGTTCTGAGTAGTAGGCCGAGTGTGGCGTCAGCACCACATTCGGTAGCCGGAAGAGGGGCGATTCCATGTCGAGCGGTTCGA
>JALZMD010000241.1 GCA_030858375.1 Chloroflexota bacterium | reverse complement strand
CGACTTCGAAGGCATCATCATTCAGTCACTCGACATGCCAACCGAGCCGATGGCATTTGGCAACAGCGCCGAAGCAATCGGCGGCCTGGTGCCACATCTCACCGGCTGGTCGTGCCTCAACGTGCCGGCTCATCTCGCTGATGCCTTGGTGGAACCCGTCGCTTCGGCTGCAGGGACGACCGATATGAGGATGCAGGACGACATCTATCACCAGTTAATCCGACCTGCCCCGCTGACGGCGCTACCATCGGTGCGATTCCTGACGCCGGCGGATCGTGACCTGGTCGTTGCCGCGTCACCGGAACTGATTGGCAACGGCGTTGACCGGCTGCTGAAGACGCTCGAGCACGGACACATAGCCGGGGCCGTCCGGGAAGAGGCATTGGTTTCCTTGGCGTACACCTTCGCAATCAGTGAACGGCATGCGGATATCGGAGTGGTGACCCACCCGCAATGGCAAGGTCAGGGGCTGGCCACCGCGGTCACGTCGCTCGTGGCGCAGGCAATCCAGGAGCACAACCGGATCCCGGTCTGGAGTTGCGGCGGCACCAACCTCGCCTCGTTGCGAACAGCCGCGCGTGTCGGCTTCGAGAAAGTATCCCGCCGGGTCTACCTGATTCCCGAGCTTGGCGAGGATGCCGGCTCGTTGGCCTGATCCTGCCAAACCTCGATCATTGGACGCACGCGACCATATCCGTGCCGATCCCAAATCAGGAGCTCCTTGGCCAACCGTGACCAGCCACTCAACTCGTCATCATCATGCGTCCATTTGGGATAAGGATCACCTGGCCATCACCACCGGGTCGATCCTGGCGTTCACGATCGTAGCCTTCCAGGGACTGGCCCTGGCCACAATCGCTCCGGTGCTGTCCGAGGACATCGGTGGGCGAAACCTGTATGGCTGGATCTTCAGCGCTTTCCTGCTGCCCCAGATTATCGGTACGGTCTACGCCGGCCGGGAAGTGGATCGGCACTCCCCGGCCCGGGTCTTCCTGGTCCACCTCGTGTTCTTTGCCGTGGGCTGCGTGGTTGCGGGCGCGGCGCCATCGATCTACTGGCTCTTTCTGGGACGGGCGATCCAGGGATTCGGTGCCGGCGGCATCTCCTCATGCGTCTACGCCGTCATCAGCAACGCCTACGAGGATCGCCTGCGTCCGGCGATCCTGGCCGCGACGTCGGCTGCCTGGGTGGTGCCGTCGTTGATTGGACCGGCCATCGCCGGATTCGTGGCCGAACAGTGGAGCTGGCGGTGGGCGTTCTTTGGGCTCGTTCCAATCCTGATCGTGATCGCCCCATTGACGTTGCCATCGTACAGGCGGATCGCCCCTTCCAACGTGAGTGCGGTATCGGATCGTCGCCTTCAGTACTCCATCGTCCTTGCCATCGCCACCGGGCTCTTCCTGGCTGGTCTTGAGATTCGCCCGTGGTGGGTTGGGGCGGTGATGGCCGCCGTTGGCATCGCGGGCCTGGTGCCCATGCTGGTGCGATTGCTTCCGGACGGGGCGTTCCGGGCCAAACCCGTGATGCCGGCGGCGATCGTCGCCCGGGGGCTTGGCTTCGGTGGGTTCGCGGTCGTCGAAACCTACCTCATTTTCTCGCTCAAAGATTTCGGCGGGGTCTCCGCCACCCGCGCCGGGCTTATCCTGACCCTGACCTCCCTGCTGTGGACCGCGGGGTCGTGGATCCAGTCACGCTGGGATCGGTCCGGCGGTTCGGCGCAAAGGCCCTATCGACTGGTCACCGGGTTCACGCTCCTGTTCATCTCCACGCTCGGTATCTTCCTGTGTGTGGCAGTTCTGCAGGATATTTGGCTCTGGGTTGGCCTGGTCGGCTGGGGCGTTGCCGGGCTGGGTATTGGGCTGGCCTATCCCACGGCTGTGTCGGTCGCGTTCGCCAACACTCCATCCGGGTTGGAAGGTACCGTGTCGTCATCGATGCTGCTGGTTGACCTGTTCGCCTTTTCGATCGGGGTTGGCCTGGGTGGTGTCCTGCTGGCGCTCGCCGAAACGTCCGGTTGGTCGACCGAGTCTGGCGCCGCCCTGGCCATGAGCCTCGGCGTCAGCATGGTGTTCCTCGCCGTCATTGCCGGCTGGCGCACCCGCGTACCGGACGGCGGACTTACCGTTAGTTCACAGCAATGACCAACCGGTTTTTCTGGTAATGCCGCTGAACTGCCTACACCACCGCGGCCGTCGGCACGAACCCCTCGCCCGGAACGTAGTTCGGTGACTGGTGGCGGAAGTACGTGTTGTAGACATCGCAGTAGCGCCCGCCCTTCGCCATCAGCGAGGCATGAGTGCCCTCCTCAACGATGTCACCCCGATCGAGGACGATGATCCGATCGGCGTGCTCGATCGTCGACAGCCGGTGGGCGATCACGATCGAGGTCCGATCGGCGAGTACCACATCGAGCCCCTCCTGGATCTGCGCTTCGGTGAGCGGGTCCACGCTCGCTGTCGCCTCGTCGAGGATCACGATTGCCGGGTCCTGGATCAGGATCCGCGCCAGTGCGACCAGTTGCCGCTGCCCCATCGAGAGCGAACGCCCGTACTCCCCGACCACCGTTTGCAGACCATCCGGGAGTGATTCGACCCAATCGCCTTGCCCGACAGCCTGGGCCGCTTTCAGCACCTCGGCGTCAGTGGCATCCGGCTTCGGGTAACGAATGTTGTCGGCTACGGTGCCCGAGAACAGGAATGGCGATTGCGGCACGATCCCGAGCTGGCGCCGGTACTCGGGCAGGTCGAACGTCCGCACGCTCCGACCGTCGATCAGCAAGTCCCCGCCCTGGAATTCATAGAAGCGGGTGATGAGCTTGCCCAGCGTCGACTTGCCGGCGCCGGTGTGCCCGACGATCGCGAGCGTCTCGCCGGCCGGAATCGTCAGGTTGAAGTCCAGCAGCACCTTCGTGTGGTCTTCGTACCCGAAGGTGAGGTTGCAGAATTCGATCTCGCCGCGAACGCGACCTGGATCGTCATCCACGGTCTGGACGACCTCCGGCTCGGCATCGATCAGGGCGAAGATGCGCTCCGATGCTCCGAGCCCCTGCTGGAACTGCGACCAGAACGAGGCGATGCTCGTCATTGGCATCCAGAACAGCATCACGCTTTGGAAGAACAGGAACCAGTCGCCAGCCGAGATGTCACCGGCGATCAGGCTCCGTCCACCCATGTAGACGAGCACAACGGTGCCCATTCCGGCGACGAAGAAGAGCAGGGGAAAGATCGCCGAGAAGACGAGACCCTGTTTGAGGGTGACGTTGTAGGCCTGCACGTTGACGGGCCGGAACTCATCGTAGAGCCGGCGCTCCTGGCGAAAGTTCTTGGCGATCGCGATCCCGTTCATCGCTTCCTGGATGCTTGAATTCACGACCGCCGTCGAACGTTGGGCCTGCTGCGTCGAATCACGGGCGATCTTGCGGAAGGCGATCGCCATCAGCACGAAGACCGGCGTGATCGAGATTGCGACGAAGGCGAGCGTCACGTTCCGGGTGAACAGGACGGCGGTGATGATCAGCACAAGCAGGATCTGGCTGAGCAGGTTCATGGTCAAGGTCACGACGGTCGAGAAGTCGTCCGAATCGGATGTGACCCGGCTCACCACGCGGCCCGACGGGTTCGTATCAAAGAACGAGAGGTCCCGCTCCATGACCGCCGAGAAGGCATCCTGCCTCAGCTTGAGCACGACATC
>JALZMD010000232.1 GCA_030858375.1 Chloroflexota bacterium | reverse complement strand
CAGGAAAAAGTCCAGGTCCGGCTTGGAACCTGGGCCGCGGTCGAGGAAGCAACCGAACTCCAGGCGGTAATCGACGATGTCAATGCCGAAGCCACCGACTTCGAGATCATTTCCGAACCGCAGCCGTCCGATTACTACACCAAACTGCAAACCACCATCGCGGGCGGCACCGCCCCCGACCTCTTCTGGCTCTCGCAGGAATACATTCCCGGGTACGCCAGTCTCGGCGCCGTGCTGGACATCACCGATCGCCTGGAGGCGGACGACACGCCGGCCGCCGACCTGAGCGATTACTTCGAGCCAATCCTGCGTACCGCCCAGTACGAGGGCCAGACCTACGGCCTGCCGTGGATTAGCCAGCCGGTGATGCTCTACTACAATCCCGCGTTGCTGGAAGCTGCCGGCGTAGCCGAACCGGACGACACCTGGGACTGGGAGATGTTCAAGGAAGCCGCCGCGGCCACGACCGATGCGGAAGCCGGCGTGTTCGGCACGAGTTTCAATTCCTGGCCTCCGACCCACATGTTTATCTGGCAGGCCGGCGGCGATACCGTCGCTGAAGACCTCGCCTCCTGCCCGATCGATACGCCTGAGGCAATCGCCGGTGCTCAGTTTTATGTCGATATCATTTACAACGAGCAGTACGCCGTGCCTGAAGCCATGATCACCGAGCAGGGCTTCGGGGAAATGGTGAAGGCGGGCAAGGTGGCGATGTTCTTCGGTGGCGCGGGCGACGACCTCGACTACGCCGCGAAGAAGGATCCGGCCAACGCCGTCCTCAAGATGTCCGTTGTCCCAACCGGTCCACAGTCGCGCACGACGTTCGCCTGGACCGCCTCGACCGTCATCAACGAAGCGTCCGAGAATCCTGACATTGCCTACAAGGCGCTCGTCGCGCTGACCGAGGGGATTCACCACTGGAAGATCGTCGCTCCCCGCCAGTCGCTGGCGAACGAGGATACGATCGCCGCGAGCGTGCCCGACAAGGCCGCGTCGGCTCCGACCATCATCTCCGCGCTCGGTGACATGCGGTCGTTCAACGTCATCCCCAAGCAGGCGGAGTGGGACCAGACCTTCTCCGACGAGTACCTGGTGCCGATCTACTACAAGGAAGCGACCCCTGAAGAACTGGCCCCAGAGGTTCGCCCGGTCCTGGAGGAACTGCTGCCGTAAACAGTCGAATGACGTTTGGCGCGGATTCACATACCGCACGCACGCCACGCTTTCTTTGACGAGCGTATCGTGTCCCCCACGCATTTCAATTCCGTCATCCCGAGCTTGCTCGGGATCTCCCGCCGAAGGCGGTACTGGCATGCCAAAGCATCAAGTACCGCTTCCCATATCCAGCAGGGCCGGGATGATTCGCTGGCGCTCAACACGACGGTAGGTGGGGTGTCTCGATGGTGTCGCGCCAGAACGGCTTGGTGTTTGGCGGACGGAGTCAATTACGGTTGCGGCAGCGCAGCGATGCTTGACTCCACCCGTGCTGGGTAACTTCGATCAACTTCTTGCCCGTAGCGGTGGGGGAACGACGTCGTGGCTGAAGCGCTCCGCGCAGGGATACCGCTTCGCGGGGGGTTCTTCGCAAGCTCGGAATGACGAATTGGTCACCTCTATCCGGTTGGAGAACGCCCGTGTACAGCGCGTATGCCCTGACGCTGACGGATTACGTGGTAGTCGGCGCGGCGATCATGATCGCCATGTTCCTCCTCCACAAGGTGCTCCGCCTGTTCGGCGTCAACCGCGAGGCCGCCACCGGCTACGCCCTGATCCTGCCCTGGATGCTGGGCTTCCTGATTTGGAACCTTGGTCCTTTCATCGCCTCGCTCTACCTGAGCTTCACCGAGTACACGATCCTCGCCCCTCCCACCTGGATCGGCTTCGATAACTACATCGAAATGTTCACCGACGACCGCAGCTTCTGGCGAGTGCTGCGCTTCACGATCGGCTACTCGGTGATCAACGTTCCGCTCGGCCTGCTCGGCGCCTTGATCACCGCCACCCTGCTCAACCAGAACGTGAAGGGTCTCGGTCTCTGGCGCACGCTCTACTACCTCCCCGCCGTGCTCCCGGCGGCGGCCACAGCGCTGCTCTGGCGCTGGATGCTCGCCTCCAACGGCCTGATCAACTCAACTTTCGAACCCGTCTACAACCTCTTCGGTTTCGAGAAACCGGCCTGGCTGACCGATCCCGGCATGGTGCTCCCGGCCTACATCCTGATGGGGCTGTGGGGCGTCTTTGGCGCCAACACCGTGATCCTGCTCGCCGGGTTGAAGAACATCCCCCGGGATCTCTACGACGCGGCCAAGGTCGACGGCGCCGGCCGTGTCTCGATCTACATGAACGTGACGATCCCGATGCTCAGCCCGACCCTCTTCTACGTCCTGATCATCGGCGTCATCGGGTCGCTGCAAACCTTCACCCAGGCTTTCTTCATCCAGCATACCGCGCGAGCTGGGACCTTCATGAATGTCTACATCTACCAGGAAGCGTTCCAGCGCAACCAGATGGGCTACGCGGCGGCACTGGGCTGGATCATGCTGCTGATCATCCTCGCCTTCACGTTGCTCGTCTTCCGCTCGTCGCCCGCCTGGGTCCACTACGAAGGAGAGCGGTCATGACGATGGATACGAGCGCGGTGACCAGGGCTCAGGGCCGCCGCCGGAGCCCGGCTGGCGACATCGCGGTGCGGGTGGTGGTGTACGCCCTGATCCTGCTCGGCGTGGCGATCGTCATGATCCCGTTCCTGTGGATGCTTTCCACCTCCCTCAAGCGGGAGTCGGAACTGTTCGTCTACCCGCCGGAGTGGATCCCGACCCCGCCGCAATGGGGCAACTATAGCGAAGCCTGGAACGCGCTGCCGTTCAACCGGTTCCTGGCCAACACGTTGTTCATGACGGCGCTGGCGATGTTCGCCGAAGTCTTCACCGCCGCGATCGTCGCCTACGGCTTCGCCCGCTTCCGCTTTCCACTGCGCAACACCCTCTTCATCATCCTGCTTTCGACGATGATGCTGCCGGGCATTCTCACCCTGATCCCGAAATTCGTGATGTGGCGAACGCTCGACCGGATCGACACCTTCACCCCGCTCACGGTCGGCGCCTGGTTCGTCTGGGGACCGTCGTTCGTCTTCCTGCTGCGCCAGTTCTTCCTCTCGATCCCGCGCGAGATCGAGGAGGCGGCGATCATCGACGGCGCGAACACCGTCCAGATTTTCCGGGAGATCATGCTGCCGCTGGTCAAGCCCGCCCTGCTCGCCATCGCCGTACTCAGTTTCCAGGCGAACTGGAACAACTTCGAGGGGGCGCTGATTTACCTCAACACGCTCGAAAAATACCCGCTCGTGCTCGGGCTCCAGTTCTTCGGGGATTCGCTCTCCCGCGAGGCGCCGAAGTGGCACCTGATGATGGCGATGGCGACCGCCATGGCCGCGCCGATCCTCTTGCTCTTCTTCTTCGCCCAGCGATACTTCATCGAAGGCCTCACCGCAGGCAGCGTCAAGGGGTAGGCCGGAGGTTCGGGCGGACAACAACTTCAACCAACGTATTGCCAGGCCAGGCTTCATGTGCGGGTTGAACCAGGTCCGCCCCTACGACTCCTAGTACATCACCGTTCCACCTGACTCCGTATAATCGGCGCGCATCGCGCCACCTTCCGTACAGGCGGACCTGGATCGACCGCCAATGGCGTATGGCCCAGCCATGGATTTGTCGATCCTGTTGTCCGCCCGGATGTTTCGCTGAGAGCGACTCATCTTCGCCGACAAGGTATCCGCTCCCATTCATCCCCCAGGAGAACCCACCCCGTGAAGCTCACCCGACATCCGGACAACCCGATCCTCGAACCGATCGCCAGCCACGCGTGGGAATCGCGCACCGTTTTCAACTGCGGCGTCATCGACCACGGCGACGAGATCGTGCTGATCTATCGCGCCCAGGGGCACGACGGCAACGTCTCCCGGCTCGGCTACGCCGCCAGCC
>JALZMD010000111.1 GCA_030858375.1 Chloroflexota bacterium | reverse complement strand
GCCCACGTCGATGAGCACTTCCGCACCGCGCACCCCGCCGATTGCCCCGTCGTCATCCCCGATCAGGAACCATGGGTTGAGCATCATCCCAAACGATCCAAAGAGCCGATCGACGTGGGCTCTGGTCAGCGGCAACGTTTCGGCCGGCTCGTGCCCGTTCAGCACCCAGTCGAACGACAGTGCCCCGAGACGCTGGATCGATTCCGCCCAGGTTACCGCCGCGCCGGCCCAGAGCCGCAAATCGGCACCAGTCAGGCTCTTCATCGACCCGCCGATTGCATCCCCGGCAAAAAGCACGCCGCGACCATCGATGTCGCCCAGCAGGCAGACCGACCCTTCGGTATGGCCAGGGGTGTGATGAACCGTGAGCGAGGTGTCGCCCGCCATCAACACATCGCCATCGTCGAGCGGCAGGAAGTGATCCACCAGGAACGGGACGAAGGGCCGCCGGTAGACGTAGCTGGAGTTTCGATAGGTTTCACCCTCGACCACCATGGTCGCCCAATCATGCCGATTGATCAGCAGGGCCAGGTCCGGCCGGAGTTTTCGCAACGCATGAAACCCCTGGGTATGGTCGTAGTCGGCATGGGTGGCGATGACCTGGTGCAAATCGCTCACCTCCAGACCAACCTGATCCAGGTTACGCATCAGTTGCGGCACGGCACGTTGGCTGCCGCAGTCGATCAGGGTTGGGTATTCCCCCGTGATCAGGTAGACGTTTCCACTATCGACATGAGGATATTCGGAATAGACGATGTGCAGATTGGCTGAAAGCTGAAGCGGTGCGGTCAACGCCGGCATGGTGACTCCGGAAGCGAGATTCGAAGCTATTCACACGTGGAGAACGAGGGCCCGTGTCCAGTCTATTGGCCGCTTCTCGGGATGTAAAGATATTATGAATATTCACGTATAGTCATGAAATGCATAGCGTGAACGCGACCCTCCATGTGGGGTTTTTGCATGGGTTAACCATGTTGCCGCAGCCATGCGCCACTCAACCGCGACCACTTCGGCAGTCAGCTTGGGGAGGGGAATGTCGAGTCCCCGATGACGTCGTCCAGCACGGCGTCGATCGACCGCTCCTGCCCGGCTGGCCAGATTTCACCAAACCGTTCCACCCCCGCAGCTGCCTTGGCCTCGTCGACAAGCTGCGCGAGGGCGTCCGGCGCGTACATGTACCCCATTGCCTGGTCCAGCCGGGCCTGGGCGCTCAGCAGGAGGGTCGCCGTTTCGGCGTCGCCCGATGCCAGGGCCACCCGGGCGAGCCCGCGCAGGCAATCGCTCATGTGAAGCCGTTCGCCGAGGTGTCGCCATCGCAGCAGGCTCTCCTGGTACTGGGTTCGGGCGGTGACGAGGTCGCCGCGGCCGAGTGCACTCTCTGCCAACTCTCGCAGGGCGGCAGGCACACCCCAGGGATGATCCAGGTGGCGCCAGAGTGCAAGCGCGGCGGTGTGGTACACCACCGCCTGATCGTCGTCGCCCCGGCGTTGCGCCAAGCTGCCAAGTTGGCGCAGGGTCATTCCTTCCATGATGTGATCGTCACCTGCCCGGAAGATTCCCAGCGCCTCGACCGCCAGGGACTGGGCGCGCTCGATGTCGGTGAAGGAGAGGGCTTCGGCAAGCTGGGTGAGTGATAGGGCCACCCCCTGGGCACGGCCCCGCTCGCGAGCCAGGGCGAGGCCTTCGGTCGCGAGCAGGGCCGCCCGATCCGAATCGTTTTGCAGGTTCGCGAACCCCGCCGCCCAGTAAAGCGCCTCGATCCGGACATCGGGCGGGACTGCTCCGGTCATCGCCACCACCTGGTCCATCAACGTCCGGCCTTCATCAATGTACCCAAGATCGATCCAGAACCGCGCCATCTCACTCGCCAGCCGCTGGGCCATCTCGATCTCGACCGTGTCGTGCAACCACGCCATGGCGGCGCGGACGTTGTCCAGCTCACGGGCAACCCTGGCGTGTGCGTCCCGGCGGGCGGGCCCCTCAATGTCCGCTCTCGCCGCGGTTACGAAGTGGAGGAACCAGGTCGCATGAGCCTGCCGGATAGTCTCGACCTCGCCACTGGCGACCAGTTCTTCGGTCCCGTACTCACGGATCGTTTCCAGCATCCCCAGCCGAACGTCCCCGGCCACGTCCTCACCGGCAATCAGCAGGCTGTGGTCGACCAGCATCTCGACGCGATCAAGCAGGTGTGGATCGGCAGCTGCGAATGACCACCCATCGACGGAAGAAGCTGACTCGCCATTGGCGACCGCTCCAACCGCATCCAGCGTGCAACCACCCACGAAAACGGAGAGTCGGCGAAACAGGACCTGCTCCTCCGGTCCGAGCAGATCGAAGCTCCACGCCACGGCGCTGCGCATCGTTTGCAACCGAACGGGCCGGTCGGCGCCACCGCCGGTCAGAAGCGAGAGGCGATCGGTCAGACGGTCCAGAATCGCCTGAGGCGAGAGCAATCGCGAGCGGGCCGCCGCCAGCTCAATTCCGAGCGGAAGTCCATCGAGACGGGCGCACAGCTCGGCGATCGCGTTGGCATTGGCGGGTGTGATCGCGAACGCGGGCCGCACGGCGCGGGCCCGCTGGACGAACAGGGCAACCGCCGGGACCGCGCCGAGTTCAGCGATCGACAGGCCGTTATCCCCTTCTGGAATGTCCAGGGGTGGCACGGGGAATTCCTGCTCGCCATCGACCCGCAGCGGAAGCCGGCTGGTCACGATCGCCGTGACTCCCGGACAGTTGGTGAGGACGTCAGCGAGCGCGGGCGCCGCGGCCGGCACCTGTTCGAAATTGTCGAGGATGAGCAGGGCGTGACGTTCCTTGAGGAACTGAATGAGCGCCGCGCGCGGCGAAATTTCGGCGCTTGCCCGCAGGGCCAGGGAGCGCACGATCGCACCCAGCACCAGTGTGGGATCGGTGACCGGTGCCAGCGGTACGAACCAGGCGCCATCGGCGTAGTCACCGCGCAGGTCCACCGCCGCCCCGAGCGCCAGCCGTGTCTTGCCGACACCGCCCGGTCCGGTCAGGGTCAGTAACCGGACATCGCGGCTACGGAGGAGGGAGACGACGGATTCGATATCCTGCTGGCGTCCAACGAGCGGCGTAGTGGGAACTGGAAGCGCGTGAGGCGGTACGTGTTCCTGGATCTGGCGAACGAGCCGCTTTGGCGGCATGGCCGCCAACCCGCGTCGTTCCTCGTCCGAGATGCCCAGGGCATCGGCCAGTACCTGGACCGTCCGGGGATAGGGATGGCGCCGCTCGCCGCGCTCGAGCGCGCTGATCGCGTTCGGACTCAACCCCGCCCGCTCGGCCAGCGCTTCCTGTGTCAATCCAGCGGCGACTCGATAGTGGCGGAGCTGTGCGCCAAACGAGATTTTACTGCCGAAATTTGCCGTCATGGCTGGCCTTCCATCAACCCTCAGGGCAAGTGACCGGCTCGGCTTCCATCATATCGCACACAGTCGCCCACACGCTTCAAGTGTGTGGGCGACTGTGTGACTACTGCCGCTGTTGCGGGCCCGGGCACGGGTGCAGAATGACCATGACAGGACATTGATTCGATTGACGTGGGGTGGCGCGTTTCCCGGGTCTGCATCACATCGGGATGAAGTGGACGCTGGGCTGTCCACGTATGCATCGTCCGGGTGATGCCCCCGGGTCGTCAATCGATCAATGACCTGAACCCGCAATCCGGTTCATCGCCGTCATGGTCGCCACAGCACGCTGCAGTTTCACCTCAGGAGCCCCGCATGGAAGCCATCATTTCCCTCTGCGCCATCATTGTGCTCTCGCTCGTAGCACTTCGGCTGGGCACCCGCGCGCCAGCCACCTCGGCTGCAGGCGACTGGAGTTCCGTCCCAGGCACCAGGTTCCCCCGGCGAGACGACCGTTCCAGCCAGCAAATCCAACCAGTACCAAACGTTCCCAGGGAAGCCGGCACCGGCCTCGCCGAGCCGCTCGTGACCCGGATCCTGTGGGCACCTGTGCCTGCCGTCCATTCCTCGCCGCTCCTGCAGGCGATCGATACCGTGAGCGAACCCCGATCTCTACCGTTTGCGCTCGACCACGATGCCGCCCGCCTCGAAGCCCACGCCCAGGCGTGGGCCGCTGCGCACTGGAGTGAGACGACATGGCTGACCGGCCATAT
>JALZMD010000067.1 GCA_030858375.1 Chloroflexota bacterium | reverse complement strand
GAGGAAGCCCGGCGCCTGGCGGCCCGCCTGGCGATCCACGACACGCCCAAGCACGGGAGCTGGCTCAACATGGCGGAACTGGAACTCAGTGTGCTCGCCCGGCAGTGTCTATCCCCGCGGCTCCCCGACCACCACGCGCCGAAACGCCGCGATCCACACCATTGACTGGCAGTTCACGACCGATGACGCCCGCACCAGGTTACGTCGGCTCTATCCGGCATATAACGCGTGACACACCACTAGATGTATCACTGCCATATCCTGACGCACGAGGACAACGGGATGATGGGCCAGTTCGTGGTCGTCGAACCTGGTACCGAAGGTGATACACCGACGACGATCGATGGGCACGCCCGCCACTGACGAGGACTAGCGCCGCCAACGCGCGGCGGGTCATGCCCCGTGGCTCTTTACTTCCATTCTGGCATCGAACGACCTCACACGCCGGGGGATGGTGCTCCGGCTCGACGAAGAGGGGAAGACGATCACGCTGGTACGCGAGTACATCCACCCCACCGGCATCCTCTCGATCAGCCAGGGTAACATGCAGGTGTTACCCAATGGCAACGTCTTCATTGGCTGGGGGAGCGCGCCGGTCTTTTCCGAGATCGATGCCGAAGGCAACCTGCTGTTCAACGGGCGCTTTCCGCAGGGCGCCAACTCGTATCGTGCCTATCGATTTCCGTGGGTGGGCACTCCCAGCGCTCCGCCCGACACCGCCGCCGAACTCGGGCTCGGCGATGACCTGACCGTCTACGCGAGTTGGAACGGCGCCACTGATGTGGTGCAATGGGAGGTGCTGGCCGGCCCCGATCCGGAGGCGCTGGAGCCGGTATGCAGCGGGGCGCGAATCGGCTTCGAAGCTGCGATCGAGGTCACGACCGCCGAGCCGTACCTGGCGGTGCGGTCCCTGAACGCCGAAGGCGACGTGCTCGGTGCTTCGGAACCGATCATGCCTCGCGGCTGATTAGGGAATCCGCATCGCTTTCACGTCTTGTAGGGCGGCCCTGCCAGCCGCCCACAACGCTCGCGGCTGTCCCGGGCACGGTCGGCGAAGGCTGTCTCAGACCGAACCCGACTTCTTCTCATCGCCGAGGACGATGACCAGTGCGTAGACCAGGCCCGGGACGTAGGCGAGCAGCGTGAGCACGATCGAGATCAGGAACGGCCATCCAAGGCCGCGCTTGAGGACGACCCCGATCGGGGGAATGATGACCGTAAGAATGAGACGGATGATCTTCATGGTGACCTTCTTTCATTCGTGACAATGTGCCGAACCATATGCCTACAGGTCGAGGGCGGCCCGTTCCTCCTCGATGCGGCGATCATGGTCGACCCAGGCGTTGGCCTGCTCGATCGCGGGGGTCAGCGCCTCGTCCTGGGTCGCGCCGGATGTCTCGATCGTGTAGATGGCCTGGCCGCCTTGGTTCAGGGTAAACACCAGCTTGTGAATCTCGTCTCCGGCAATGGTCGGCTCCCACGTCACGGTCCAGCCGGTCTGTTCCAGTTCTTCCAACGTCAGGTCCTGATGATTCATGTATGCTCCCGGATGATCGGATCTTCGTTCGGTCAATTCATGCCCAGCACTGTACCGCCGGGTTCCACGCCGCACAAGGAGCTAGGAAGTGGCAGTCTTCGCCTGGTAGTGCCATATCCAGCAGGGCCTGCTCGTCTCTGCCCGATGCAAGGTCGAGATGAACTCGACCGCTACCAGGAGACTGCGCTAATCGCCGCGCTTCAGCCGCCAGTCGAGCATGTTCAACACCGCTTGCCACGAAATTACACTGGCCACTTGGTCGCTCCTCGGGTCGCCACCGAATGAGTAGCCTGCAAAGCGGTACTCAGAAGTTCTCGGCGCATAGGGCACGTTGATGCCATGCCCTGCGCCGGGAAAACTCAGAAATTGGTTCGGCCATGGGTGAGCTGTCCGCTGCAAGCGATCCCAGGCCACTCGTGATAGCGCCGTGGATTGCCAAAGCCCGTCGGCATCGCCGCTGATGAGTATGATCGGACCATCAATGCGCTCGACCGGCACCTCGGCGAATTCGTCCTCTAG
>JALZMD010000064.1 GCA_030858375.1 Chloroflexota bacterium | reverse complement strand
CGCTTCCGTCACCGGCATTCGTCACATTGACTGGATCGACGAGCCCTTCGGCCACCTTGACGAGCTGGATGTCGACCTCACCGGGAAGCGTGCCGCCCGGCTGGGCCACAGGTTCCTCGAACGGGGAAAAGTCTGATGGTGCGGCATCCTGGGCAACGGCGGAAAAGAATGCCCCCCCGCTCCCGATGAGCATGACGAGCGCGACCATAGTGAGCGTCCGAAATCGTGTCATGACAGGTCCCTTTCAGGAACGATGCCGACGTGGCGATACGATGCGAATCTGGTAATTATTACATAGAGACAGAGATCCTGGGGATGCCGAGCGGCTCAATCGCTACCGAAGGGGCTATAAAGGTTCTAGGGAGCACCACCGGGGTGGCGCGCCCGATCCCTGGCGGGACCAATGTCCCGTCAGGGATCGGGCATGCACGTCGCTGTTTTCGAGGTGAACGCCAGGATGTCATGCGTGTGTCGTGTAGGGCGGTTCCCGGGCGGCTCACGGTCCTGCGCCAACGCACGCGCCTGGTTGCTCCAATAGGCCTCAATGCGGATGATTTCCTGGACGCGCGCCGGTTTGAATCCGTACGCGCCTGCATCTCCCTGTCCCAGCGAGACGGTCCCGAAGGGCAATCCTGTAGCTCTCCAGGAGACGCGCCAATAGCAACGACCCGGTGGAACCCAAACCGGAAAACTCGACCCCAGGTCTGGCCCCGGCGTCTCCCTGCGAGGTCAATGAACGCTCGACTCCGTGACGCCCGCTCGACGCAATTCGCCTCAGCAATGGGCCAACATCATCCGGACCCGAAATCGGCAATCCTGCCGATGTGATCGTGCCGCCACTCTCCTACGATGAAATTAGACAACTGCTCCGGGTCATCACCAACCGCCTTCCCTCACCTGGGAAGGACCCCCAATGGAGAAGGACTGTCTGTCCAGCACCGATCGAGCGGATACGCATCTCCAGGGGTATCCGCCACGAGAGAGAGGCCACCATGACACTCCCGATGCGACACACCTGGCTACGACGATCGTTCGCGGTTTTCGCGATTGCCGCATTGCTCTTTACCGCCGGAAGCTCACCCGCCAGCGCAAACAAGGAAGTCCCGCAGGAGATGACCACTGATGAATTCAAGGAGTTCTGCGAGCTGGCTGGAGGCCAGTGGTAAGCCTATGGGGATGGTTTTGATGCTTGTTCGATGGCTGGTATATGCACTGCGACGGCTCTACCTGCGTCATCGTCTGCAACCAGGCAGTTACACGATGCATTGAAGCGCGTCACGCCAGCAGCACCCTGCGCCAGGCATCGCTCGCCGACGACCAGAAGGTCGTCGAACCCACCCCAACTCCCCCCACTCGCGGCCGCGGCAGGTCCACGACTGCCGATGAACCAATGGTCGTCGCCCCCTTGGCCACGCCGGGTCCGACACCCATCGTCATCATCGAATCGCCAACCTTCGACCCGGCCCCGGTCATGATCGATCCATGATCTAAGCGGATTGCATCAAGGTTGCTCGTTGAAGGTCTGGAGCGGGAAGCCGCAGTGCCGGTAGTAGCCGGCGAGGTCGGATCGGGTGATCCGGTCCAGGCCGGCGCCAATCGCGTCCACCTTGGGGATCGAAGCGACAGCCCAGACCTCACCTGCCCCGGGACCGCTCATGCTTGGCAAGGATTTCCTCCTCTTCACCCCGGGTGTAGTAGTACGGAGGTTCATTGGCCAGGCCGTCCATCGATCCTTCCTGGGGCATCAGCGCTTTCCCTGGTGCGCAATCCATGCCGTTGGGTCGGATCGCAACCGCGTAACCGCAATATTGGACTACTTCCCGAATTGCTCGGTCTCATCGCGTTCGGTCATGAATGGCACCGTCCTCCGGTGGTCCCATTAGTGCCTGGAGCGGGGCTGTTACGTAGCGACCGGCGCGCGGCGCCGGGGTTGCGTACGTAAACGAGGCCCGAAACGGCCCTTCAAGCCTCCCAATATCGGTAAATTCACCGATGGAACCCGATCGCGGCCCGGACACAATGAATGGGAAGTCGGTTGGAAGACTCGGGACCCACCAAATGGTTCGGGATGCGTTCGTGTCCCGCTCGTGATCGGGAGAGATCCTCATGTTGTCACCACTGCGAGGGTGG
>JALZMD010000053.1 GCA_030858375.1 Chloroflexota bacterium | reverse complement strand
CTGACCCTCATCCAGCAGGATCGGTCGCGCAAGGTGGGCGTGAAGGCGTCACGGCTGAAGGCAGGGTGGGACACCGGCTATCTCCTCCACCTGCTCGGCGCGTCCTGAGAATGCAATCGCCCTGCGTGGTCGCCAGGCGGCTCGTCTGCAGGCTCGGTGCGCAAGGCCTCAAGCGTTGCCCGGATCACGTCGAACCCGTATCCGCGGCGGGCCAGGAAGCCGGTGAGCCGGCGTTCCCGAACCTGCGGGTCGAGCTCGTGCAGTTGTCGCGAACGCTGCCGCGCGAGCGCCAATGCGTCCGACGCCTCGTCGATATCAGCCTCCGCAATTGCCTCCGCCGTGATCTCCGGCTGGATGCCTTTCGCCTTCAGTTCCTGCGCAAGGAGGCGTGATGCCCTGGGCCGGTGGGCGCTACGGTTCTCAATCCATCGCTGCGCAAAGTCCGCATCATCGACATAATGCCAATCACGCAGTCTGGCGAGCACTTGTTCGATGGTTGAGTCTGAATATTTACCCTGCTGGAGTTTGCGCCGGATCTCTCCCTCGGATCGGGGACGATAGGAGAGCAGGTTCAGGGCGGTGGTGGTGGCTTTGTGGACGAAGTTCCGCGCCATGAGATTGGCAAGCAGGGCCTCGTCCAGCATCTGGTCCTTGTGCAGGCCGAAAGCATCGGCCACATCGCGAGCGATGCCGATTGCGAACGTGCCATCGATGAACACACTGACCCGGTCAGGATCACGCACCTGGCTCTGGATCGCCGTCACCGTGCCCGGTTGGGGTTCCGGACGTTCCGTCTCCGTCTCGCCGGGATTGTCGGAATGACGTGGCCGGCGTGCGCAGTTAGTAGGGAACGGCTTCGAGTTTGGCATCTTCGCCCTCGCACATGGGGCATTCCTCACCCGGATAGGCGGGATAGCGGCTGTTGAGCAAGCCGAAAACCTCTCGTGTCTCGACTACGCTCACGTCACCACCGGCCCAAAGACAACCAATGCCGACCACCTCGCCACCAAGTGCGGTGATATCGCTGTCAAGATCCTGGATGGTTTCGCCGCTGAGCATCAGGTTGTCGATCAGGAGCACGCGTTGTCCGGAAATCAGCTCATGGAGGTTGTCGGCGATGCGCCGTGAGCCGTCCGGCATGGGCGTTGAATACACGACCTTGGCCCGTGGCTCCAGGAAGTAGGCCACCCATTGGGCAAGACCAGCACCCCAGATACTCGGCGCCGCGACGGTATCAATCATCGATGTGAAGAACGATTTGGCGAGCGCATAGCCCATTCGGCTCGCGGCGGCCGGATCGGCCAGAAGGCGGTCACGATCCAGCCAGGCGGCGCTGTGGCGGCCTGATCGGTACGCAAAATGCCCCTCCCGCAGGAGGTCGTCGCTCTTCAGGAACGACACGATTGTCGAATCGAGTGGGGATGGCACGAGCACCAGGGTTCACCTCCGTATCGGGATTGGTGACGCCGGTCGGCATGACGTTTAGCCGTGCCTGGCAGTGTAGCAGGACGAGTCAGGACATTCGGCCATCCAGTCGCGCCACGAGTTGCCTCAGTGCCTGGGACGTCGTGTCCGGCAACGCGTCGATCACCTGTCCCAACGCATCGGACGCGATCCAGTGATAGTGGGAAACCTGGTCAGTCGCCGCCTCTTCGACTCCGTGCGATTGCAGCAGGCGCAGGATGTCCTCGACCCCGGACTCATCGATCTCGTCGGCACGGTAATGTTCTTCGAGCCGCGCGGCATCTTCGCCACGGACGCGATCGAAAAGCATCATGATCGGAAGGGACTTCTTGCGCCGCCGGATGTCGTCAGCCTGATCCTTGCCGGTCTCTTCGTGGCCGCCCCATATCCCAAGTACGTCGTCGCGGAGTTGAAAACCGACACCGAGCGCCTTGCCGAACTCCCCGAGCTGGCCGGCCATCGAAAGGTTGGCGCCACCGATGATCGCTCCGGCCCAGGCCGAGTAGCGCACGATGGCGGCCGTCTTGCCACCGATCATCGACAGGTAGTCGGTGGGAGTGACGCTCGTGCTGCCCTCGAACTCCAGGTCGAGAACCTGGCCGCGGACGATCTCGATTGTCATCCGGTTGAATTCGTCCATCAGATGGAGCAGCGTCTCCGGCGGCACTTGCGCGGTGTCCGTGCGCAGAAGGGCACGTTGCGCAATCGCAAATAGGGCATCCCCAGCGTTGATGGCCTGGGCATCGCCCCAGATGCGCCAAACGGTCGCCCGGTGCCGCCGATTAGGGCTTCGGTCCTGGATATCATCATGGATAAGCGTGAAGTTATGCAGCAATTCGATAGCGGCGGCCAGCGGTGCGGCCAGTTTTGGGTCTCCACCTGCGGCCATGCAGCAAAGGAAAGCCAGGTGTGGGCGAATCCGCTTTCCCTGAACCGCCAGGCGAACATCGTCCGCGGTTGGTTCCCCCGTGGATTCGATCCACCCAAGATGGAAACGGGCCATCCGGGCCATCATCGGCGCATCGCCTTCGAGGTCCACTATTGACCGTTGGAGTTCATGCTCGAGCAGCCGGTTGAAATCCTGGCTGGTACGGGGTGCGGCGTTAATGACGTCATCTCCTCGGCAATCACATGCGTGTTGTGGCATTTTGCATGGTCGTGACACCTTCGATCCGTGCCTGTTTCCTCAGTCAGTGTATGCCATTCGCCTTCCTGCTCCAGCGGATGAACGTTGGGGACGCCGTTCATGAAAGGGCGTTGCTACCCGGAAGTTGAGGTCCAATTGAATCCGGTTGGGGCATGTTTCCTGTAGAATACATACAGGGACTCGTCGTGAACGTGTCCTTCGAGGGGGTTGCCGCCTATGCCACCTGGCTAGGCATCTGTGGCAGTAGCCTTCCGCACACACAAGGATCAAGCATCCATGCTCATCTACATCATGTTCATGATTCCTGGCCTGTTGTTCATGTTATGGGCGCAGCACAAGGTCAAGAGCACCTACAAGAAGTATTCCCAGGTCCAGAACATGGCCAACATTACGGGGGCCCAGGCGGCACGTCGCGTGCTCGATAGCCAAGGCCTGCAGGACGTCTCGATCGAGTCGATTCCTGGTGAGCTGACCGATCACTACGATCCGCGGTCGCGGGTGCTCCGGCTGTCCCAGGGCGTCTACGGCGTCCCGTCGATTGCTGCCATCGGTATCGCCGCCCACGAGGCAGGCCACGCGATCCAGCACGCCAAGGCCTACACACCGATGAAGGTGCGCTCTGCGCTCGTGCCGGTCGCCAACTTCGGGTCAACGCTTGGTTTCGGCGTGCTCTTCCTCGGACTCATCCTCAATCAGGTTGGCCTGGCCTGGGTCGGGATTATCCTGTTCTCCCTGGCCACATTGTTCGCGCTGGTGACGCTGCCGGTCGAGTTCGACGCCAGTAATCGTGCCAGGGCCGCGCTCGTCCAGGTTGGCCTGGTCGATTCCGGGGTACGTGGCGGTCAGGAGGGCAGCGGAGTCGCCTCCGTGCTCAGCGCCGCCGGCTGGACCTATGTTGCCGGATTCGCTTCCTCGGTGCTGACGCTGCTCTACTACGTCATGCTCGTTACCGGCATGCGCCGCGATTAGCAT
>JALZMD010000026.1 GCA_030858375.1 Chloroflexota bacterium | reverse complement strand
GGCGGTTTCTGCCTGATCCCGCGCCGTCGAGACGCGCTCGAGGTCGATTTCGCTGGCACGCTCTGCCGAATCCGCGAGGATGATGACCTTGTTGTCGGTCACTTCGATGAACCCACCGAAGACCGCAAAGTACTCTTCGTCACCACCACGGCGAATCTTCATTTCCCCCTGGGCAAGTAGGGAGACGAGCTTGGCGTGGCCCGGCAGGATCCCGAGGGCGCCTTCGGACCCGGGTGCCACCACGGAGTCGACCTCTTCCTGACGATAGACGATCCGTTCGCCGGTAATGATTTCGACCGTCAGTTTTGCCATTTGCCGCTTCTCCTTGGCGCATCACTGCCGGGACGGACAGATCGGACGGACGCGGCCAGATTCGGCCGCCTCCAGTTCATGAGGCTTTGGCACCTATCGGGCAGCAGCCATCTTCTCGGCTGCTTCGACGACTTCCTCGATTGCGCCCTTGTACATGAAGGCCGCCTCGGGCAGGCTGTCGTGCTTGCCTTCGAGGATTTCCTTGAACGAGCGGACGGTATCCGCGAGCGAGACGAAGCGCCCCGGCGTGCCGGTAAAGACCTCAGCCGTGAAGTAAGGCTGGGACATGAAACGCTCGATTCGCCGCGCGCGACCGACGATCTGGCGGTCCTCGTCCGAGAGTTCCTCCACACCGAGAATCGCGATGATGTCCTGCAGGTCACGGTAGCGCTGGAGGACCCGCTGGACCTCACGGGCGACCTCGTAGTGCTCCTGACCCACAATAAGCGGATCGAGGATGCGCGAGGTCGACGCGAGCGGATCGACCGCCGGGTAGATGCCCTTCTCCGAGATCGACCGTTCGAGCGACAGGGTCGCGTCGAGGTGGGCGAACACGGACGACGGTGCCGGGTCGGTGTAGTCGTCAGCCGGCACATAGACGGCCTGCACTGAAGTAATCGAACCCGTCTTGGTCGAGGTGATGCGTTCCTGAAGCTGCCCCATCTCGCTCGCCAGCGTCGGCTGGTAGCCCACCGCGCTCGGCATCCGGCCGAGCAACGCGGAGACTTCGGAGCCGGCCTGCACGAAGCGGAAGATGTTGTCGATGAAGACGAGGACATCGCGTCCTTCGTCGCGGAAGTATTCGGCCATTGTCAGGCCCGTCAGCGACACCCGGAGACGGGCGCCCGGTGGCTCGTTCATCTGGCCGAAGATCAGCGCGGTCTGGTCGCGCACGCCGGAGCCGGCGAGCTCGCCCCAGAGGGCGGTGCCTTCGCGAGTCCGCTCGCCCACGCCGCAGAAAACGGAGTAGCCACCGAACTCGGCCGCGATGTTGCGGATGAGTTCCGTGATGATGACCGTCTTGCCGACGCCGGCACCGCCGAAGACGCCGATCTTGCCGCCCTTGGTGAACGGGGCGATGAGGTCAATGACCTTGGAGCCGGTTTCGAGGATCTCGATCGCCGTCGACTGCTCGTCGAAGCCCGGGGCCTCGCGGTGGATTGGGCGAAATTCAGTGGCCGTAACCGGGCCCATCTCGTCGATGGCTTCGCCGGTCACATTGAAGATGCGGCCGAGCGTGCCCGGGCCGACCGGGACGGCGATCGAGGCGCCGGTGTCGAGCACGTCCTGACCGCGACGAAGGCCGTCGGTCGTGCTCATTGCCACTGCGCGAACACGGTCGTTACCAAGGTGCTGCTGCACTTCGAGTACGAGGCGCTTACCGTCCGGCATTGCCGTTTCAACAGCATTGTAAATTTCCGGGAGTTGATCGGCCGGAAACTCGATATCCACGACCACGCCGGTGATCTGGACGATCTTGCCGGTCGCGCCCGCGGTTCTCGTTTCGGGCGCCATTGCGGGTGCAGCCATGTGTGCGTTCCTCGCTTGCTTTCAAAAGGTTCGACGCGCCAGTCTTTTTCTGCCGCTCCAGGACCCGGCGCTGGGTCAAGGATTGATGGAGCGGTTGGCTAGGTACGAAAGGCGTTGGCCCCGGCGGCGATTTCCGCCACCTCGTTCGTGATCTGCGCCTGTCGCGCCTTGTTGAGCGCCAGTGACAGATCGTCCGAAAGCTCTTTGGCATTGTCGGTTGCATTCCGCATCGCAACCATCTGCGCGGAGTAGAAGGACGCGATGTTCTCGAGCACGGCCTGGTAGAGATTGACTTCGACGTAGCGGGGGAGGAGCTGGTTCAGCACTTCCCTGGCATCCGGTTCGAAGATATAATCATCCGCCTTGTCGCTGCTGCCCTCTGGCCGCTCGATCGGAAGCAGCTGCAACGACACCGGCCGCTGGGTCAGCGTATTTACGAACTGCGGGTACACGACGTGCACCGCATCGACGTTGCCTTCCAGGAATTCCTTGATCGCAATCTGGGCGATTGGCCGGATGTCGTCCAGGGTGGGGCGATCGCCGAGCCGGATGAACTCGGCCACGAGTTGCTGATTGGTGCGGGCCGCGAAATCACGGCCCTTCTTACCAACGGCGATCACCTGGGGATGACCATCGGCGGCTTCGGTGCGGATGTACTGGACGGCGCGGCGCAGGATGTTGGCGTTAAGCGCACCGCTCAGGCCGCGGTCCGGCGTGATCAGGATGACGGCAGTTTTCCGGATGTCGCGCTGCGCGAGCAGCGGAAACTGCTGCAACTGTTCCGCGTCGAGCTGGAGCGACGCTAGATCCCCGAGCACCTCCCGCAATCGTTCACTGTATGGACGGCCGCTGGTCACACGGTCCTGGGCACGGCGCATTTTCGATGCCGCAACCATTTCCATGGCACGAGTAATCTGAGCCATGTTCTTAACGCTGCGTACTCGGCGGCGAATTTCGCGTGGACTGGGCACGTCGCCTTATCCTCTCATGCCAGACGCCAACTAATCGGCGGCCTGGACGGCTGTTTCGTCACCATAGGTGTTGGTGCTCAGGAAATCCTGGGTCGCCTTGGTCAGGTCCGCGATCAGGTCGTCGGACAACGCCTTTTCGGTCTTGATCCGCTCTATGAGCTCTGGCTGCGACGTCCGCAGGTGCTCGAGATATTCGCTCTCGAACCGGGAAACGCTTTCGACTGGCAACTTGTCGATGAAGCCGGCCGAGCCGGCCCACAGGATTGCGACCTGCTCTTCGACCGGGAACGGGCTGTACTGGGGCTGCTTGAGCACTTCGGTCATGCGCTGACCGCGTTCGATCTGATGCCGGGTCGACGCGTCAAGGTCGGCGGTGCCGAACTGGGCGAAAGCGGCGAGCGACCGGTAGTTGGCCATGTCGAGCCGCAGACCGCCCGCAACCTGGCGCATGGCTTTGATCTGGGCCGCGCCACCGACGCGCGACACGGAGAGACCGGTGTTGATGGCAGGGCGAATACCGGCGTAGAAGAGATCGGTCTCGAAGAAGATCTGGCCATCTGTAATCGAGATCACGTTGGTCGGGATGTAGGCGGAAATGTCGCCCGCCTGGGTCTCGATCACCGGCAGGGAAGTGAGCGACCCGCCACCGAGATCGTCGTGCAGGCGCGCCGAGCGCTCGAGCAGACGCGAGTGCAGGTAGAAGACATCGCCCGGGTAGGCTTCGCGACCCGGTGGGCGACGAACCAGCAGGGAAACCTGGCGGTAGGCCTGGGCATGCTTGGTCAAATCGTCATAGACGATCAGGGCATCACGGCCACTTTCCATGAACTCTTCGCCCATGGACGTACCAGCAAACGGCGCAATGTACTGAAGCGGAGCAGGATCAGATGCCGACGCCACCACCACAATGGTGTGGGCCATCGCATCGTTCTGCTCGAGGATGCGCACGATCTGGGCGACCTGGGCACGCTTCTGGCCGATGGCCACATAGATACACAACACGCCGGTTTCGCGCTGGTTGATGATGGCGTCGATACCCACGGTCGTCTTGCCGGTCTGGCGATCGCCGAGGATGAGCTGACGCTGGCCACGTCCGATCGCGGTCATGGCATCGATCGCCTTGATGCCCGTTTGCAGGGCCGTATCGACATCCTGGCGCTTGATCACGCCTGGAGCGATGCGCTCGATATCACGAGTCTTGTCCGTGGCGATCGGTCCCTTGCCGTCGATCGGCTGGCCGAGGGCGTTAACCACGCGGCCAAGCAGCGCATCGCCAACCGGGACAGACGCGATGGCGCCGGTGGTCCGGACCTCGTCACCCTCTTCGATATCGGTGTACTCACCCATGACGATAACCGCCACGGTGTCTTCTTCGAGGTTAAGCACCAGGCCCAACGTGCCGCTCTTGGTGAACTCCACCAACTCGCTCTGCATCGCCTGCGAGAGGCCGTAAACCGTGGCGACGCCGTCACCTACGCTGATCACCTGACCAACGTTGGTAATCGACGCCTCGTCTGAGAATCCCTGGATCTGCTGCTTGAGCAGATCACTTATCTCGGTCGCGCGTACCGCCATGATCGCTCCATTCTTCCGCGGCGCCAGTGCCGCGACGCGCGGTCCTGAATCGTGCCGGGGATTGCTACCGTGTCACTGTGACCGGCGGGTGACCAGTAATCACCCGCCTTTGCCGTTTTTATGCTGCCGCGAGCCGGGCTCGCAGCCGTCGAAGTTGATTTACCACGCTTCCATCAATAACCTGGTCTCCGGCCCGGGCCACGAACCCCCCGATGATGTCGGGGTCTTCGTGGAGTCGGAGCTCAATACGTTTACCGAGCAAGCGCCCAAGATGATCGCGAACCAGGGCCTGGCCCGCTTCATCCAACGATTCCGCCGTCGTCACATCGACGAGGGCGATGCCGTTTTCGGCGAGTACGGCTTCATCGAACAAGTCAGCAAGATCCTGGATGATCCCAGTTCGGCGTCGCTCGATCAGCATGTGCGCCAGGTTCCGAGCCTCTGGTTGCGCATCGACGAGCACGGAGTCCACAATCTGGTTCTTGTCGCTCGCCTTGACACTTGGATTATCGAGAAACGACCGTGCATCAGCATCGCTGACGACAGCCCGGAGCGAACCGAGATCCCGTTGCCAGGCATCGAACGATCCCTTCTCGCGAGCCAGTTCCACCAATGCCTGTGCGTAGCGCTTTGCCGAGCCGCTTGCCATTTCTGGTACCTCGCCTTACGTCTGATTGGGCGTCAATATGCCTACATCCCGTGACGGACACGCCGCCCGGCAATGAAGGCCCTTAGTTCTGCGCCGCTCGCGAGGCACCCGACAGGGTTTCCTCGATCAGTTGCGCCTGAGCCTTGGGATCCAGTTCTTTCCGGATGATACGGCCCGCGGCCAGAGTCGCGATGTCGGCAACTTCGTTGCGGAGCTGCACGCGCGCCTGTTCCGTTTCCTGGCGCATCGTCTCTTGGGCCCGTGCCAAATACGTTTCCGCCTGAACGTTGGCTTCTTCCCGGGCACGAGCGATCATTTGCTCACCATTCTGGCGAGCAGTTGCCAGCACCTCCTGCGCTTCGCGTCGGGCTTCAACAAGCACCTCTTCGTTGCGCCGATGTGTGTCCTTCAGTTCCTGTTGCATGCGTTCAGCGGAAGCCATGCTCTCGCGAATTCTGTCTTGCCGCTCGTCCAGGACATTGACGATGGGCCCGACCGCAAATTTCCACAACAGGAAGATGAATACCAGAAAAGCGACGAGTTGAACGGCAAACTGCCATCCATTGAGACCGAATTGGTCCACCTTGGGCCACTCCTTCGCGAGTCATCGTCAACCGGCCACGCACCACGACACGCGCCACGCAGGCGTCAATCGTCAGCAACCGCCGACCTGGTGGTTCAGGCATGGCGCGAGATTGCCTCGCGCCAGCCGACTCCACCAGGAGGTTTAGACGAGCGCGATGATGATGGCGATGACGAACGCATAGATGGCGACCGCCTCGGCGAGCGCGGCGCCAACGATCATGGTCGCTCGGATGTCGCCGGCGGCCTCCGGGTTGCGTCCGATGGCTTCCATGGCACCCTTGACCGCAAGTCCAATACCAATACCAGGGCCGAGGCCACCAATACCAATGGCAATGGCCGCGCCAATCGCCTTTGCTGCATCTACGCCGTCAGCCCCTGTAAGTCCGTCAAACACGTGTTGTTTCCTCCTGGCAGTGTCAGCCTTGCATGCCCATGCATGTGACCACACCGTCGTTTGATGCCAGGGCGACACTGTGTCGCCGTTTCCAGCCAAGGTAACCCGAGATCCCAAACGCGCCAGCGTTGCCGCCTGCGTTATGCCTCACGGCCGGACTCGCAATAGTTAGTCTCCCGACGGCTGTATCGCAGCCGTCGGTGGGTGTGCCTCAACGTCGGCGTGAGCGTGATCACCTTCGTCATGACTTCCATGGGCGGCCGCCAACATGATGTAAATCAGGGTCAGCAGCGCGAAGACAAGTGCCTGGATTGTTCCAAAGAGAACTTCGAGCCCCAGGAACACTACCGGAAAGAGGAATGGAACAATGGCGATCTTGATCGCCGCGCCCATGGCGAACATCACGCCAAGCAGCACTTCGCCCGCAAAGACGTTGCCGAAGAGACGGGCGGCGAGCGAAAGAATCCGGGAAAGTTCGGAAATGAGTTCAATTGGGAAAAGGAACGGGGGATCGGCCATGTGTTTGAGCCGGCCAACCACACCGTGGGCCGAGACTCCGGCAACCTGGATGGACAGGAAGGCGATGATCGACAGCGCGAGGGTCATGTTGAGATCGGCTGTTGGCGCCCGGAAAAACGGCACCAGCGTCTCGCCGTGCTCCTCGTCAGCCGCACCGCCAGCGGCGGTTTCCGCGACGCCCTCTTCCGTTGCGCCTCCCTCGCCTTCGCCATCGTCCGCTTCACCACTGACCGCAGCCGCGGCGGCCTCAGCCTCGGGCGTTCGCTCGGCGCCAAGCCCAGCCTCATCGTCAATGGCCGCTTCCTCGTCTTCGTGCTCTTCTTCCCGCATGACGCCAATGGTGCCCACGCCGGGAATCAACCCGGAAAAGTTAGAGAACAGGATAAAGATGAAAATGCCCGCGATGAGCGGCAGGATGCGCCGGCCG
>JALZMD010000012.1 GCA_030858375.1 Chloroflexota bacterium | reverse complement strand
TGTTGGTAAAACGCAACGCTGGCGACTTGGTCTTCTTCTTGACGCTTTTGCGGCCCTTGCGAACCAACTGATTGATCGTCGGCACGAAAAGCTCCTAACCGGACAGAAGGCTGCCAAAAACCGTGCTCTGCATCGTTTCCCACCTTGATGGAACAACGCAGCTGCGGCGCCACCTGACTCGTCGGTTTTCTACTCATGACCTTTTGGGCGCAAGCGCCTTCTGGTCACAATTGATCTGGCGATCTCGAAGTGGAGATCACAAACGACAATAATAGGGATTTTGGGCCCCCGCGTCAAGCACACTCGCGTCGAACAATCGGGATCGCCGACGCGCCACCGCGCTTCAAGCGCTTGCCAGTCCTCCATCGGCGGTCTTTGCTCGCCGCGCGCTCCAGCCGCCCGATCTCCGTGGAGCCACCATGCAGGATCGCCGTTCCGCCGGGTTTCATGCATGATGCGAGCGTGTCGATCAGCTCGCCGAGATCATTCTCCTGTGCCTGATCAGGCAGGGCAATGACGGCGGCATCAACCGGCGTGTGCCTGTTCTCCGGTCCGCCCAACCCGCCCGATCGTTGGCACTCGATCGGTGTTCGCGGGCAGTCGCGTCGGGACGCTCTCTCCGTGGACCGCAATACCAACGCGTCGCGGCTGGTGACGAGCCCCTGCGCGTCCGGCCATACCAGCCCCGCCAGGACCGCGAGGTGACCAGCTCCCGGCTCATGCACCAGCCACCTGCCAATAACGGCATCCGAGCCGATTCGCTCCATCGCAACGCCAGCCAGGGTGGTCGAATGGCTCAACGAGTCGTATTCAGGCAACCCGATCACCGGCGTCAACGCCCACTCGCGATCCCCCAGTGTGAACCGCGTCTCCGGCCGGTCGAACACGCCTTCGTCGAACGCGTGTCTCCACGAAACGTCTGAGGTCGCCTTCCGGAAATGCAGCACTGTGTGGTCGCGACCTCCTTCATCCCGTTCGCACACGACACCTGGGCGACCCGCGCCAGCCTCTCGGATTGTCTCCACAAGTGGATTGACCACGACCAGCGCCAGCAAACCGTTCGTACCAAGTCCGTCCAGCGCAATCGCCGTCAGCGACGTCAAGACCTTCGCTCCCGCCTTGCCCGGCACGTTCCAGAGCACCATCCCGAACCCATTATCGGGCGGCTTTGATGGCGTTACGTCGTGAAGGTATTTAGCTCGGTCCGCGAGATGAGGAATCGCTCGACCGACGTTGTGCTCGGCGAACGCAACCGCCAGCGAGTCGCGATCGACATAGCGGATCCACCATCCAGGATGCACCGCCTGCCAGGCGATCCCAAGCACGCCATACCCGCAACCGAAGTCGACCGCCTCGCCATGTTCGGGCAGGGCGACCGATTCCAGGCTCGATAGCAACATCTTGCTGCCGCGGTCAACCTGATGGCTGCTGAACAGGTCTTGGGCGACGTCCAGCTCCAGGTGCAACGCGCCCCAATGCAGGCTCACCTGCTTTTTGATGTCCAGCGGCTCGTCCATGATGGCCAATCACCTCTCCGGAAACGTCCGGGCAATCTGGTTGCCACCTGCTACCGCAGGGGCTACCATCAGTTGAAGGCAACGCGAACCAGACAACTACAGGAGGCGATAGTGCCCGAATCAATCGGAATAGGAATCGTCGGCGTCGGCATCATCGGCCAGGTCCATGCCAATGCGCTCAAGACCATCGACGGCGCCAGGATCGTCGCCGTCGCAGATCCTCGCGAAGATGCTGGCCGATCCCTGGCGGACAGCCACGGCGCGGCCTGGTACGCAAACTACACCGACCTCCTCGGCAATGATGATGTCTCCTTGGCCATCCTTGCCACTCCATCCGGACTCCACGCCGACCAGACCGTGCTCGCCGCGAAGGCAGGAAAGCACATCGTCACCGAAAAGCCGATGGCGATCACCGCCGCCGGGCTCGACCGGATGATCCATGCTACCGAGGAGGCACGCGTCGAACTGGCGGTGATCTTCCAGAATCGCCTCTCCGCCGACATTATCAGGGTCAAGCGCGGCGTCGAGGCGGGGATGCTCGGCGCCACCGTTTTCGGCAATGCCAGCGTTCACTGGTTCCGGAACCAGGACTATTACGACGCCAATGGAGGTTGGCGCGGAACCTGGAAACTCGACGGCGGTGGGGCGTTGATGAACCAGAGCATCCACACCATCGACCTGGCCCAGTGGATCATGGGCGGCGTTGCCTCGGTGTCCGCCGACATCGCCACCCTCAACCACGACATCGAGACCGAAGACACCGCTACCGCCACCGTCCGCTACAACTCAGGGGCGCTGGGCACGATCCAGGGCTCCACCGCCGCCGGCAAGGACTGGCCCGTGAAGGTCGAGATCGTCGGCACCGGCGGCAAGGCGCTGATCGAGGGTGGGCGCCTCGTCCATTGGGAGGGCGATTCCGACCTCACCGACGACGTCCTGACCGCCGGCGACCTCGCTTTCGTCGAAGGGTGGACGCCCGACGAGCCGTTCGGCGCATCCCACCGACGTCAGCTTCGGCTCATCATCGACGCCCTGCGAAAAGACGAAACGCCTCCCGTGCCCGCCCGCGAAGCGAGAAAGGCGGTCGACATCATCCTCGCGATTTACGAATCCGCCAGGGAAGGCAAGCGCATCAATCTCGAATGATCGCGCCGAGTTGGGATGGATTCCGCCAGCATTGTCCTGAGCGGAGCCGAAGAAATTTCCACCCGGTTCGCAATTTGCGGCGGACAATGGTCCCGATTTCGTCCAACTGTGCAGGAACTTACACGATGAAATACGCCGTCTTCACCGTATCCACGCCTGACTACATGCCAGAAGAGGCCGTCCGCCGGATCAAGGACGCCGGTTACGACGGCATCGAATGGCGCGTGCAGGACGATCCACCATCCGTCGACAATCCGACCTTCTGGTCCGGGAACAGGGCAAACCTTCCTCTCACAGACTTTGAGCGCGATGCCGAGAAATGGCGAGCGCTCTCCGAGGACGCCGGACTCGAAACACCGGCCATCGCGACGTACGTGAAGTGCAACGAACCGGATAGGGCCGAGCTCGCGATGAAGGGCGCATCAGCTCTTGGCGCTCCCGCACTCCGCATCCAGGTACCCCACTATGACGGGACCGAGTCCTTCTCG
>JALZMD010000145.1 GCA_030858375.1 Chloroflexota bacterium | reverse complement strand
GCGAACAAAGGTGGTACCACGGCGCGGAGTCCGCCGTCCTTTGGATTGGACGAGCGACTCCGCGTCTTTCCATTGCGTGGCCAGGCGGCAGACGACCTGGCCGGGAGAGGAATCATCCGTGGTACTGAATGGACGGCTCGCAGGCACAGTCGAAGACGCACCGCTGCGTGTGGGCGTACTGCTTTCCCGCGTACGGGTCGAAGAGAAGCTGCTGCTCGCAGAACTGGAGCGTCGAGGCGTCGAAGTCGTCCGGTACGATGACCGCCAGTTCAAGCTCGACCTGAGCGATCCGAGCATGACCGAATGCGACGTTATTCTTGAGCGCTGCATCAACCACCTCCGGGCACTCTACACGCTCAAGGTGCTCAACGATTGGGCAATCCCGACCGTCAATACGTACGAGGTCGCGAACATCTGTGGTGACAAACTGCTGACCACCACCGCCCTGGTGAGAGCCGGCGTGCCGACACCACGGACGGTCATCGCCTACACCCCGGAGTCGGCAGTCGAGGCGATTGAGACGATGGGCTACCCGGTCGTACTCAAGCCGGCAGTCGGCTCGTGGGGACGGCTCCTGGCCCGTGTCAACGACCGCGACGCCGCCGAAGCGTTGCTCGAACACAAGGTCACACTCGGGTCGTTCCATCACGGCGCTTTCTACATCCAGGAGTATGTGGAGAAGAACGGACGCGACATCAGGGTATTCGTCATAGACGGCGAGACAATTTGCGCAATCTACCGCGATTCGCCGCATTGGATCACGAACACCGCCCGTGGCGGCAAGGCCAGCAACTGCCCGGTCACGCCGGAGCTGGCGTTGATCTCTGAGGCCGCCGCTGCCGCGGTCGGGGGCGGGGTGGTCGCCGTCGATCTTTTCGAAACGGCTCAGGGGTTGCAGGTGAATGAAGTCAACTACACCATGGAGTTCCGGAACAGTATCGACACCACCGGGGTCAACATCCCCGAAAAGGTGATCGACTACGTGCTGAAGGTCGGGACCGAGGCCCGCGCCCGCAAGGCGGAGCGAGTGACTGTTTCGCATTGACGCGACCATGGAGGGGAGGCCTTGCGTGGCCTCCCGCGAGCAGCGCGACAAGAAGGCTGCGCGGGTCGGCACACGGGCCGGCCCCTACGCACAACACGAATTGAAATGAGGAAATCGCACCATGCTCAACGTCTCGGTCATTGGTGGTTCTGGTTACGCCGGCGGTGAACTCGTCCGGCTCCTGCTCGCGCACCCGGAAGTCACCCTCAAGCAGGTCACGTCGGAACGTAACGCCGGCAAGTTCATCCGCACCACGCACCCCAACCTCCGCAAGCGCACGGACATGAAGTTCGTGAAGTCGGCTGATCTCGAATCGTGTGACGTGCTCTTCCTCGCCCTGCCGCACGGCGTCTCGATGGAGAAGCTGCCGGAGGTCCGGGACATTGCACCGATCATCATCGACCTCAGTTCGGATTTCCGGCTGAACGATCCGGGTGACTACCCGACCTGGTACAGCCACGAGCACCACGATCTCGACGCCCTCGGCAAGTTCATCTACGGCATGCCGGAGCTGCACCGCGAGGAGATCCGTACGGCGGACTGGATCGCCAGTCCCGGCTGCATGTCCACCACATCCATCATCGGGCTCTACCCGCTCTACCAGGCCGGAGTCGTCGATCTGGACATCCCGGTCGTGATCGAGGCCAAGACTGGCTCCTCCGGGTCCGGCGGCTCGCCGGGCCTGGCGTCGCATCACCCGGAGCGGGCGGGCGTGGTCCGTTCGTTCAAGCCGACCGGGCACCGCCACACCGCCGAGATCGTCCAGGAGTGCACCTTCAACGGCTGTACTCCCCGGATCTCCTTCTCCGCCACCTCGACTGACGCCGTGCGTGGCATTCTCGCCACCTCGCACGTTTTCACGAAGGAGCCGCTCCAGGACAAGGACCTTTGGAAGATTTACCGAAACGCTTACAAGGACGAGCCGTTCATACGGCTGGTCAAGGAGAATACTGGCATCCATCGGTACCCCGAACCGAAGATTCTTAGTGGCTCGAACTACGCCGATGTAGGGTGGGAAAAGGACCCGCACTCGAACCGGATCGTGGTCTTGGCGGCGATCGACAACCTGATGAAGGGCGCGGCGGGCCAGGCGGTCCAGGCGTTCAACATCCGCCTCGGTTTCCCGGAGGAAACCGCGATCGACTTCCCCGGCCTGCACCCGGTTTGACATGTCATGTGGAGCGAACCGCCATTCCAACCAACGAGGGAGGGAACTCCGGCCGGGCCAGTTCGGCGCGATGCGCCTTGAACGTCATCCCGTCGGGAGGCGCAGCCGACCAGAGGGATCTCTTCGTCGCTGCGAACAGCGTTGCCGGGGCTGCGGCGGCAGGAGATTCCTTCATTCGCCTGCGGCTCATTGCGGAATGACGATTAACCGGCTTCGCCGGACGGTCGTCACTCCGCCCATGTCGAGGTAAGAACAATGCTCGTTGTCAAAATCGGGGGCGGGGCGGCGATCGGCGCCAACGCGTTCGCCAACTTCGCGGCCGATGTCGCCACCATACAAGAGCCGCTCGTGATCGTTCATGGCGGGAACGCCGAGTTCAGCGCCCTCTCCGACGCCCTTGGCATGCCGCCCCGGATGGTGACGTCTAACAGTGGGCGGGTTTCCCGCTACGTCGACGCCGCGACTATGGATGCAATGCTGATGGCCTACTGCGGAAAGCAAAACAAGCGGCTCGTCGCCGCCTTCCGCCACGCCGGGGTCAACGCCGTTGGGCTCTCGGCGATGGACGGCGGGATCGCGGTCGGCCGCCGCAAGCCGGTGATTCGGGGCACGGAAGATGGCAAAACGCGGGTGTTCCGCGACGATCACGCCGGGACGATCGAGACGATCGACACCTCGCTGGTAACAACCCTCATGGATGCCGGGTTTGTGGTGCTGCTCACGCCGCCAGCCCTGGCCAGCGAGGGGGTGCCAATCAATGTCGACGGCGACAAGCTGGCCCTCGGTATCGCCGAGGCGCTCCACGCCGATGGGCTGCTCTTCTTCTCGGACACGCCGGGATTGCTCGCCGATCGTTACGATGAGACCTCGCTGATCCGCGAGATCGATGCCGCCAACCCCGAATCAGCGCTTTCAGCGGCGGCGGGCCGGATGGTGGTCAAGGTAGAATCAGCGATCAAGGCCGTCGAACGCGGGGTGGGGAAGGTTGTCTTCGCCGATGCCCGGGTGGCGCTGCCAATAAGCAGGGCGCTGGCTGGTGAAGGGACCGTGGTGAGCAACTCGAACGTGGCGACGGCATGAGCAGGAAGATCGAGGCGGTGGTCTTCGACATCGGCGAAACGCTGGTCGACGAGACCCGTCACTGGGCTGCCGTTGCGCAGTACGCCGGTATCCCACCACTGACGCTCATGGGGGTGCTCGGTGGCTTGATCGAGCGGCGTGAGCATCACCGCAGCCTCTTCGGTTATCTTCAGATCGAATCGGTCGATCCCAACATTTTCGGCTACCAGATCGAGGAGCGTGACCTCTATCCCGATGTCGTCTCGGTCGTTCGCCAACTCAAGACTGCCGGCTACGTAATCGGGATAACCGGCAATCAGCCCCTTGGAGCTGTCCAGCAGGTGGCCGCCCTTGGCTTGCCGGTCGATTTCGTCGGGTCGTCGTCGGAGTGGGGGGTGGCCAAGCCGGACCATGGCTTCTTCAAACGGATCGCGACGGGGCTGGGGCTCGGCTACGACCAGATCCTCTACGTTGGCGACCGGCTCGACAACGATGTACTTCCCGCTCAGGAAATCGGCATGCACGCGGCCTTTATCCGGCGCGGACCGTGGGGCTACCTGCAAGCCAGCTGGCCCGGCGCGGCCGATGCCGAGCACCGGATCGATGGCCTGGCCGGGGTGATCCGCGTGCTTGAGCGAATCAATGCGCCGCAGGAAGTCCGCTCGTAGGGGCGATTCTCCGTGATCGCCCGAGACTCCCACGGCAAGGAAAAGGTCAACACGGAGGTTGACCCCTACGAATATTGCGAGACCATTCCCCATGACCACTTCCACGATATCTACCATTGCCACCCGAACTGACAGCGAGATTCTCGACATCGAGCGGGCGGATCTTATCCCGCTCTACGCCAAGCGCGACATTGCGCTCGTCCGTGGCGAGGGCGCCTACCTGTTCGATGCCGCCGGCAACCGCTATCTCGATGCCATGAGCAACTACGGGGTGGCTTCGCTTGGGCATACTCACCCACGGTTCACCGCCGCGATGGCCGAACAGTTGGGTTTGCTCACCACCGGTCACCAAAGTTTCGGCAGCGATGTTCGCGCCGAACTGCTGACCGAGATCGCGAAGATTGCGCCGGACGGGCTCGACCGCTCGTTCCTCAGCAATTCCGGGGCCGAAGCGGTCGAGGCGGCCCTCAAGTTCGCCCAGGCGTTCACCGGTAAGCAACGCCTGGTCGCTGCCAAACGCGGCTATCACGGGCGTACGCTCGGCGCGCTCTCGGCCACGGCGGACAAGAAGTACCGCGAGCCGTTCGAGCCGCTGCCGCTGCCGTCCGTCCATGTCGCCTGGAACTCGGCCGAAGCGATCGAGGCCGAGATCGACGACTCAACCGCGGCGATCATCCTCGAACCGATCCAGGGCGAGGGCGGGATCCACGTCGCTGACCGGGAGTATCTCCAGGCGGTGCGTGATATCGCCACCCGGCACAACGTGCTGCTGATCGTCGACGAAATCCAGTCCGGGTTCCGCACCGGGGCGCCCTTCGTCTCGGTTGCGGCGGGAATCATCCCGGACATCATTGTCACCGCCAAGGCGATCGCCAACGGCTTCCCGATCGGGCTGACGCTGGTTGACGGGGCGATCAGCGCCTCGCTGCCGGGCGGTGCTCATGGCTCGACGTTCGGCGGCAATCCCCTCGCGTGCCGCGCCGCCCTCGAAACGCTGCGGATCTTCCGGGAGGACGGCCTCTACGACCGTGCATCAGCTCTGGGCGCAGAGATCGTGAACCGGATCGAAACCCTTGCCAATCCCGGGATCCGGGCCGTGCGTGGCAAGGGCCTAATGATCGGTATCGAGCTCAAGCAGAAGTCGACCCCGGTCCTTCGTGGCCTGCAGGAGCGCGGCGTGCTGACGCTGCCGGCCGGCACGACGGTCATCCGGCTATTGCCGCCAATGATCTGGGAGCGCGCGCAGGTCGACGAATTGATGGTCGCGCTCGAGGATGTACTGTCCTGAGCCCGCTCCATCGATGCATGGCCGAGGGCCAGGGCGGCCGTGCCGTGAAGATAACCCGCCGCGGATTGATCCTTGGCGCTGCACTGGCCGCAGCATCCATTGCGGGTGGGGTGAATGCACAGTTGAGGGGGTACGGCATACCCCGGGTGGGGCTTTCCAACTTCCCAACTGGTGATCCTGTGTCTGGCATTGGCGCCCCCTGGGCGACGTTGCTGGCTACCTCCACTCTGCTCACCGTGTCGCCGGAAGGCAGGATATCGGGCGGTCTGGCCATGCCGTGGGGCATGAGTAAGGATCGCGATGTGCTCGAATTGCGTATACGCCCGGACGCCCTTTTCGCGGATGGTTCCCGAATCCTGGCAGACGATGTTGTGGCGAGTGCGAACCTGGCCAGAGCGATATACGAGGGCACGCCGGAGGCGTGGCGCTGGGAGCACATCGAGCTGGTCGAGTCGCTGCCCGACAACGTCGTACGGCTGTCCCTGAGCGCGCCCGATGCCTCGATTCCGGCGCTGCTGGCTTCGCACCTCTTGCCGATCCTGCCAACTGCGTGGGTCGCCAGTGGCTGGGATCGGGAGGGCGGGCCGTTTCCGCCAGCGTCTGGCTGCTTTCAGCTTCAGTCAGTCTCGAACGATCTCTTGCGGCTGACGCGGAACAATGCGTTCTTCCAGGTTGGCCGGCCTCGCCTGGCGGGGGTGATCTGTCGTCCACCATCGGAAACCATGTTGCGTACGACTGACCTGGTCACCAGTGGCGTCGACCTCCTCATCGATGCACCATTGCTCGACGTGCCCATGCTGCGCGAGGATCCCGGAATCACCCTTGTGGGAGGGCCGGCTAACCGGCTATGCCTGCTCGCGGTCAACCTGCAAGGCTCGACCATGGCCGATGTTCGTCTCCGCCGCCTGGTTTCCAGCGCAATCGACCGCGAGGCGCTCGTGGCGGGAGCCACGGCGACCGAAGCAGCTCCCGCTTCGGTCCTGATACCGGGGGATCATTGGGCCGGTCTCGATTACACCGTGGAAGCCATCGATGCCGATGATGTCCGGGCCGAGTTGACCGCGCTCGGGAAACCGCCCGGTATCGAGCTCAGGCTCGTCGCCAGCAATGCCGACGCCTCCTTGGCAAATGCCTGCGTGCTACTACAGGAGCAACTTGCCTGGGCAGGCATCGCCCTCTCGCTCGATCTGCTCAACGAGATGGAGATGCAGGCGGAAATGAACGGTGGGCGGTGGGATATGCTCATGCGCTACACCGATCACTGGCGCGATCCCCACGAGTTGGTCAGGCCCCTTGTCCTCTCTGATGGAACCCGGAACGCGGGTGGTTACGTTAACAATCGTGTGGATTACCTCGCCGAGCTCGCCAGCCAGGCGAGCGACAATGCCTATCGGGCCGGTTTCTATCAGACCATCCAGCGCATCGTGGCCAGTGACGTGCCGGTGATACCGCTGTTCTTTCCAAACTATTACGACGCGATGTCCTCCAGGATGGAAAATTACCCATTCTTTCCGCCCATATCGGCAAGCGCCATGCATCAGGCAACAATGACGCGGCCCGACCCGATTACCGTGCCATAGCTATACTCATCGTGTCGCACCACCATTCGCTTCGTGTTCGCGAAGCTGTCGCGCCCCAAACGTGGGACACGATCAGCCGGCAATCGCCGCTGGTCATTGAACGAGGAGTTTCAATCGTGAGCAATGCGTCACCGTCGTGGCTGCGTCGAATTGGCGCCCTGCTCGGAATGGGTATCCTGATTTTCACCGGCGCGTCAGGCATTGGCACAGGATCGGCCTTCGCCCAGGATCAGGAATGCTGGACGAATGAGCCGTTGACGCAAGCCGGCTATCCGCAATGGTCCGATCCACCGCAGCTGGTGATCGATCCAGATCAATCCTACGTCGCCACGATTGATACGAATCGTGGCGATATCGTGATCGAGCTGGCTGCGAGTGAGGCGCCCGACACGGTGAACAATTTCGTCTGCCTGGCCCGGGCCGGGTACTACGAGGTGACGGTCTTCCACCGGATCATTGCTGATTTCATGATTCAGGGCGGTGATCCAACCGGTACTGGAACAGGTGGCCCGGGCTACCAGTTCGAGGATGAGCTTCCTGAAGGCGAAACACCGTACGTTCGCGGCACGGTCGCCATGGCCAATGCCGGACCGAACACGAATGGTAGCCAGTTCTTCATCGTCCAGGCCGATCAGCCCGCCGGATTCACAGCCAATTACTCCATTTTCGGCCGGGTAACCGAGGGCCTGGAAGTGCTCGATGCCATCAATCAGGCCCCGGTTGGACCAAATCCCCAAAGTGGTGAACCTTCTGCGCCGCAGGTGACGTTGGGTATCCAATCGATCACGATCGAAGAAGACGGGCAACCGATGGGTGCGCTGCAAGGCGACAATCCTCCAGCGGCCACCATCGCGTCGCCAACGGTCGATTCCGCGACGGCTGCCAACCAGGTTGCGACAGGGACTGTGACGTCCCCGACCGATCCGGAATCTGAAGTTGAGGATGACGACGGAGTGAGCATGCTCTGGGTCGCGGGAGGTGCCGGCGTCGTTGCCCTTGCTGCGGTTGGCTACGGGGTATACCGGCGGTCTCGCGCCAGCACCCGGCCAGCTACCGTAACGAAGAGCG
>JALZMD010000387.1 GCA_030858375.1 Chloroflexota bacterium | reverse complement strand
TGCTCCGGTGGGCAATCGTCGCTTTGCCGAGCGACAATCTCGTCCCACCACACGTCGCGGCCATCAACCATTGTCACCACTTCGCCGGTGCGTTTGGCGACGAGCACCTTCTGGACCGAAGGCGCTCCCTCGAGCGCGGCGTCGACGTTCGGCTTGAGCGCTGCCGCCGCGCCGCGCCGGTATCCGCCATCGGCCGTGATCACGACCGTGCATTCCGCATCGTTGATGCGGTCGCGGAGCGATTCCGCCGAAAAGCCGCCGAAGACCATCGTGTGCGGAGCGCCGATCCGGGCACAGGCCAGCAGTGCGATCGGCGCTTCCAGGATCATCGGCATGTAGACGGCGACACGGTCACCCTTCTTCACACCGAGTTCCTTGAGGGCGTTGGCGGTTTTGGAAACCTCCACCAGGAGTTCGGCATAGGTGATCGATTTCCGGTCACCCGGTTCACCCTCCCAGTGGAAGGCCACCTTGTCGCCGCGACCGGCTTCGACGTGCCGATCGAGGCAGTTGTAGGCAACGTTGAGCGTTCCGCCAAGGAACCACTTGGCGAACGGCGGATCCCACTCCAACACCTGGTCCCATTTTCTGAACCAGCTCAGCGATTCAGCGTGCTTCGCCCAGAACGCTTCCGTGTCGGCATTGGCCTCGTGGTAGATCGCGGGATCGGCAAGCGTCGCCGAGTTCACGAATTCGGCGGGCGGCGGAAATGTTCGGCTCTCCGCAAACAGGGCTTCAATGGTCGCGTGGTGATCACCCTTGTGTTCTGTCATGTATGGATACTTTCCTCATGATGTATCGCCTTGTCCGGCATCGCCCACTACTTCCCTGCCCCTGTCCGGCAGGCGTGGTCTGCGGCAGTGGTCAGCCGAACGGCCTGGGCGAATCGTTGCCGTGAGTCGGTGGGAGTATACAAAGCACCGCCTCAAAAGGGAACGCTCTACCGATCTGACCGGCCGTTACACCAGTACGGGAGCGGCATTGCGTGTGCATGCCGTCGGCACAGAACACGGCTCGATCTCGTTCCTCCCATCGCTGGAGTGTCATACTTGGATCGATACAGACGAACGCCGCGCGCTCCACGTCGGCGCTGGCGTATGGGCCGGTTGTCGACGCGCCGCGCCTAAGGAAATTGAATGACCAACGTTCACATGATTTTCGGTAGCGCCGTTGTGGTGGCGTATCTCATCGTCCTGGTAATGAACCTGCGCACGGCCTCGACTGGAGCCGAGTTCTCATGGCAGAAGTTCGTCTCATTCGGCGCCGCCACGCTTCTCCTCCTGCAATACATGCTCGGCTTCTCGCTGCTTGGTGAAGGCAGCGATATCTCGGGCTTCCACTACCTGATCGCCCTGGTTGCGATCCTGCCGGTTGGGATGGAGCACGGCTTCGCCAGCCAACGCTCCTCCGCACGGGACCGTGGAAGGATTGGCGCCCTCGCCAACGTCGCCACGCTCGTGCTCGTGCTTATTACCTACATGATCGGCGAAATGAATTAGGGCAGGATTGATCACCATGACAGACACTACAGCCATGATTCCAGGCCGGCGCGACGCCGCGAAACCCGATGTCGCGATTGTCGGCGGCGGTGTCACCGGGAGTGCACTGGCGATCGTGTTGCGGCGTCAGGGACTCGGCGTGCACCTGATCGAACGACGCGAAGAGTTTCGGGACCGGATCCGTGGCGAAACGATCCATCCCTGGGGCGCGAGCGAACTGAGGCGGCTGGATCTCTACGACCTGGCGATCTCCAACGCCGATGCCCTTCCCCAACATTTCTGGCAAACGTATCGGGACCGCCAGGCGCAACCTCCGTACCGTTGGGCGGACGACTTTCCGGATGCGCCCAATGGCCTTGGCGTCAACCACGTCGCCTTGCAACATGCCCTGATCGACGAGGCGGCGCGCCGGGGCGCGGTGATCCATCGCCCAGCCACCATCTCCTTCGGCCGCGAGGCGGGCCGGCCCAATCTGGTCGTGATGTCGCCGTCGGGCGAAACACGGCTTCAGCCACGGCTGGTGGTCGGAGCCGATGGCCAGAACAGCGCTACCCGCACCTGGGCGGGCGGTAGAGCCTGGCCCGATACCGCCCACCACCATCTCGGCGGCGCGCTCATCCGCGGCCTGGGTCTCGCCAGCGACCGTGTCCACCACGCCTTCTTCGAGGGCGGCTTCGTGTTCGTCTCGCCCCAGGCGAAAGACGTCGCCCGGCTCTACCTCGTCTGTTCCAACGAGGCTGCCATGCAAATCCAGACGTCAGCCGACCCAGCTCGCCAGTTCGTCGAGCGATTCCGCGACAGCCTTCCCGAAGGCGTCATCAACGAAACCTGGAAATCCATTGGTCCAGCGGGATTCTTCCCGAACGCCAACGTTTCGGTGACGCTGCCGTCCCTCGGCGATGTCGTGCTGATCGGCGACTCCTCCGGGCGCAACGATCCAAGCCAGGGTCACGGACTCTCAATCGCGTTCCACGACGTGCGGATCCTTGCCGGGATGCTCACCGATCAGCACGACTGGACAACAGTGCCGGACCGCTTCCATGCCGCCAAGGCCCGCTCTTTTGAAACCCTGCGCCAGCATGCTCTCTGGAACGAGCGCCAGGCCACCGAAACCGGCCCCGATATCGATGAACTGCGAGCCAGGATCGCACGTGCCCGCGAGCTTGACCCCACTGCCGGCGGGTTCGCGGCGATCTTCGCCACCGGCCCCGAAGGGCTCGCCGCCACCGACGCCGCGCGCCGCCATTACTTCGGGCTCGATCTCGTCGAATCCGTGGCGACCGCCAGCGCCTGAGCGGTCACTTCCGGCCCTTGCGCCGGGCATGCCGGTTGCTGGCCAGTGGAGCAGGTGGAGGATGCTGAACCTTGCAGATCGCTGTCTGCGATGGGACGTCGCACGATGGGAGGGTTCATGAAGATTACCGACGTGAAGACCTGGCTCGTGCGTGCAAACGATGGCGGCACCGCCAACCGTCCCCGTGGGCGTAACTGGCTCTTTGTCGCCGTCCACACCGATGAGGGGGTCACCGGTTACGGCGAAGGCGGCGGCTGGCCGGAGGTCGTCGAGGCTGGGGTGCGCGAGATTGCGCCCCTGCTGATCGGCGAGGATCCGTTTGCCGCCGAGCGAATCTGGCTGAAGATCTACGACATCCTGCACGGCCACGGCCAGACCGGCACGGTGCGCGGCGGGGTGCAAAGCGCAATCGACATCGCACTCTGGGACATCAAGGGCAAGGCGCTCGGTGTGCCGGTTCACGTCCTGATTGGGGGAGCGTTACGCAACCGGATTCGTGTATATGGCCACGCCAGCACCCCGGAACGGGCTCGCGAACTGGTCGCCGAGGGCTACACGGCCTTCAAGTGCAGTCCATCCGCGCAGGTCCTGGCCGACCTGCGCGCGGCCGTCGGGAATAGCATCGACATCGGTCTGCACGCGCACGGCGAGTTCACGGTCCACGCGGCCGTGCGCCTCGCACGCGACGCCGAGCCGTATCGCCCTGCATTTCTCGAAGAGCCGACTCATCCCGACGAACCGGAAGCGCTGACCGCTGTCGCTGGCAAGGTCGACGTGCC
>JALZMD010000372.1 GCA_030858375.1 Chloroflexota bacterium | reverse complement strand
GGTCGACCTGGTACCAGTCGCAATGCACGTCGCTTTGCACCGATCCGACCTTCCACGCGCCGCCATTGGCCTCGCCGGGCCCGATCTGGTCGATCGTGGCGCCGTTGGCATCGCGCACGAAGCAGTTGGCGATTGGGTCGTCGTACCCGGGCGCCAACCGCTCCACGATGAACAGGCCCTCACCGATCTGGAACTTCAGGGCGCCGCCGGTTTGGGGCGCGACAGGAACCGAGCTTCTAATCGAGAACTCGCCGGTTCCCTGCCCCACACACTGGTCGAGCACCATTTGGGCATTGCTTGAGAAGTACGGGTCGAACGCGGGATGGTCGCAGCGGTAGACATCGATGGTGAGCCGAAAGGTCGTCGCCAGCACCTCCTCGGTCGCCTCGGGAGTGTCGGTTGGCTCCGCGAGCGCTTCGGTCGGTTCCTCGATCCCGTCGAGCGGAACCTCGGTGATCAGGGGTGGCACACCGGCAGGCTCGGTTGGCGGGGCGGGTTCGGTAGGGGGGTCCGGATCTTCCGCCTGCTCCACCTCTTCTGCCTCGTCTGGCGAAACCTGATCATCAACGCCCTGGGCCAGCGCGATCTGGTCGCCGACCGGCGAGAGCACCATCCCAGCGAGGGCCACGAATGTGATAAACGTCAACAGCGCGTGCGGCAGCGCCTGTCGCCGGAATCGAAGAAGTGCCATCTGACCACGCATGCGTCACCCTCTTCAGCCTTGGCGGCGAGCGCATCCCGCCACATCTCTGGACATTGCGTCACCCATACCGGGCACACATCTATCTTGCATGTGGGAGGGAGTGGAATCATCGGTGAGATTACCGATATTCGGAGCATCCCACGGGGGTGTTGGCGCAGGTTTGCCTACGTAACTCGTTCGTCGCCAACCAGACTACGTACCAAGTTCTATGACCAGGTACAGGAGATCATCTTCCCGCTGCTGTTCCGGCACCAGCAGCAAGCGGTGCGCGATCTGTTCGCGCCGGTCGTTTCCGGCCGGTTGGAACTGCCCGTCGATCCGGTCCTGATCCACGGCGACCTCGCGCCGTATCACATCCTGCTCGACCCGGCAGCGGCGGCGATCGCCGGTGTGATCGACTTCGGCACAGCGGGGCTCGGCGACCCGGCAACCGAGATCGCCACGCTGCTCGTCCACTACGGTGAGCGCATCGTGGACCAGATGACTGCAACCTACCCAATATCAGTGGAGCTCTCCGAACGCGCCCGGTTCCGAGCCAGCTGCCTTGAACTGGAATGGGCCCTGATCAGCGTCCGGGAGAACGACACGTCGATGCTGGTGGCGCACATCGGCGGCGCACGGGATTACGCTCCGCTGTAGCTTGCGCGCGGGGCAATCACAACCAGCGCCGAAGGAACGCGACGATCTCGTCCCGCATCCCCGCCGTTTCCATGTGGCCGGTGGCGTGCCGCGAAAGATGCCAGGCTTCGGGTGCGCCAGCCCGTGCGTAGACCTCCCGCAACTCGCGGTCGATGCGGTCGAGCCCGGCGGGCGGCGTGAGCCGGTCGTAGACACCAGCCAGGCTGAGATGGGGACGGGGGGCAATCAGGGCGTTGATCTGGGCCGTCGTGAAATGCTTCAACAACCCTGGCACGTAGTAGTAGATGCCATGTTCCTCAAGTCCTCGACTGGTGATCAGGGCGTCAAAATCGGTGAGGCAGCAGATGTCGACACAGACCTTGACCCGGGGGTCGAGCGCGGCCACCCACCAGGCCATCGTGCTGCCCATCGAGAGTCCGAGCGTCCCGATCCGTGAGGCATCGACATCGGGCCGGTCCACCAGGTAGTCGAGCGCGCGCAGGCTGTCATGGACCATCATTCCCCACATCACCTGGCCCGTCCAGAGCATCTCCCGGAAGATCTCCCCTTCGCTTCGCCCCCGGCGCTCCCCAAAGGCCCAGGTATCGATGCAGAGCGCTGCGTAGCCAAGGCCGGTCAGCACATCGGCGTACGGCGGCGGTTGGAGGGCAGAGCGGCCGAGCAGCAATTCATCCTTGCCGAGGACGTAGTCTCCGCCGTGGGCATGGTTGTAGAGGATCACGGGAAATGGTCCCGCCTGATCTCTGGGCCGAACGAAACAGGCGGGAACCGGCTCGATGCCGTTCAGGTCAAGCACCAGCGTCTCAACGATGTAGCCTGCACGCTCCTCCACCGCGATCTGCTTGACTCCAACCTGACCGGACTGCTGGGGGAGATCGCCAAGCAGAGCGTGAAGTTCCTGTCGTCGTGTTTCATCGGTCATGGCCATACGGTGATATTCGCTCCTGATACGGGCGTGGTCGTTCACTGTCACCAATCGTCACGGTTGGTGACGGCGATTCGTGGCATTGTGCGCGATGATGGAAAGAGTCACGAGCCCGGGTGCCGGCTGCTCTTTCGTTTTTCGCAGACCGGGGTGAATCGCATGAACGACGATCGTAACCAGGCGGCCCCACCGG
>JALZMD010000371.1 GCA_030858375.1 Chloroflexota bacterium | reverse complement strand
GCTGGATGAGGCGGCGGCCCTGGCGCTCGCGACCGGCGATGCGCCGCAGGCGGCCCGCTTCCTTGGCGCGTCCAATTCGTCACTACGCGAAGGTGAAGCGTCAATACGGATGAGCTGGCCTCTCGGTGAACATGAGCGACTCGCGACGCATGCTCGCGAATTGCTGGGCGAAACACCCTTTGAGCGTTACTATGCGGAAGCCCGAGCGTGGTCTGCGGATGATGCGGTTGCCGCTGTCCTTGCCTGGGAGTTGCCAACCACGGTTTCCCGTCATTCAGCGGAGGCGATACCCACGCACCGCCTCTCGGCCCGCGAGCTCGATGTCTTGCGCTTGATGGCGAACGGGCTCAGCAACCAGCAGATCGCCGACGACCTGTTCCTGAGTCGCCGCACGGTGACCAGCCACGTCACCAGCATCCTTGCCAAGCTGGACCTCACCTCGCGTACGCAAGCAGTCGCCTTCGCAATCCGTAGCGGCATCGCTTGATCGCACCATTCCGTGGGCAAGGCAGTCACTCATCTCCGGCGAGCCACATCCAGGGGTGCGACCAGATTTCCTGGTACGCATTCGCGTGGACGTTCCTCACGCGCGGTTGGGCGGCCAGGACTGTTTTCGTGAAATGCAGCAAGCCGGTATGGGCGCTGTCGTTCACGACATTGCCCTGTTCGATCAGGAGCTCCCGCCGTTTGTCGGGATCGAGCTCGAAGAGCGACTCGTCGTTGAGCCGGTCGAACTCCGAATTGCAGATTCGCGCGATGTTGTATCCGTGGGGTGGAAAGGCGTCGCAGCGATACAGAATTCCCAGATCATCGCCAACCCCGCCCCAGCCATGGAGGACGATCTCGAAGTCGCCCGTCGTCTCCCGCTCCACCCGCACCGGAAACGGAACGGACATCGTTCGAACATCGACACCGATTTTACCCCAGGCCTGTTGCAGGTACGTCACGATTTGCTGCCCGAACGGACCGGCATCTCCATAGAGGATTTCACGCCGGAAGATCACACCGTCCTTCCTGCGTACGCCGTCCCCATCGTCGATCCAGCCGGCGGCGTCCAGCAAGGAACGCGCGCGGACCGGGTCGTGGTTGTAGATCGTGGTTACACGGTCGGGTGCATACGCGTACGACGCCGGCGGATAGATGCCATCAGCGCGAACGGCCATCCCGTTGAGTATGTGCTGGACGATCTGGTTCCGATCCAGCGCGTAGAGCATTGCCTGGCGTACCCGTGGATCGGTGAAGAACGATCCGCGTTCTGAATCCCCATTCATGGTGAAGCTCGCCCATCCCAAGTTGTCATAGATGACGTAGGTGAACTCCGGACGATCGGCCCGCAGGGCAGCATATTGTCCCACTGGCACCGAGCAAATATCCGTCTCGCCCACCATCAGCGACTGCACGGCTGCGTGTGCGTCCGGCAGCACCTGCAGGGTAAACCGGTCGATGACCGGCACGAGCGCGGCCACCCAATAGTCGTCGTTGCGCAAGATGGAAACGTGATCCCCGCGAACCCACTCGCCGAACCGGAATGGACCCGAACCGATGACCTGGGCCGGGTCTGAACCCGTGGCGCCAGACGCCGCGCCCCATTCGGCATACGGTGTCGACGCCCAAATGTGTCTCGGGACGATCGACAACCCGCCCACGCTCTTGTCGAGGAGGTCCGCCACGGGTCGCTGGGCAACCAGTTCGAGGGTGTGATCGTCAATCGCCTGGTAACTCTTGACGACCTCCGCCGCGTCGGAGCGCGCAGCACTCAGGCCACTTTCGTCCAGCACCGCGTCAAGGGTGACGATGCAATCGTGTGCCGTTAACGGCACTCCGTCATGCCACCTGGCATCGTGATTGAGATGGAAGGTGTAGACGGTACCGTCTGACGAAATGTCCCAGGAGTCCGCCAGGTCCGGCGCCCACGAGCCATCGATCACGCTGGGTTTGACGATCGTGCTGAAGAGGTTGCTGTTGACCATGGCGGAGAACCCATCAACAGCGACAACCGGGTTCAGGGTCGCGATGTCCGCCGCCACGGCCTGCACCACGTGTCCGCCGCGCGCCCGCGGTGGCTCGAATGGGAATGCCCGTTGGACCGCCGCGAGGTAGTCCTCACGGTTGAAGGACCGGGTCGCACCAGGCGATAGAGTGGGACGCGTGGGTGTGGCAGGCTGCGCAAGGGCCGATTCACCGAGGATCGTCGCGCCTCCGGAGATACCCATTGCGGTGACGCATTGGACGAAGGACCGGCGACTGAGGTGACCGTCGTGCCGCGCCTGAACGAGGTCTGGAGCATCGAAGTCAGGCATATTCAGCTCCTGCTCTACCTGTGATTTGGCCTGGGGAACCTGATATGAAATCAGCGAACGACATTGATATGGGGCCCGGTTCGAGTATATCAAACCGCCTGCCGTCACCGTTCTTTCGGAGCGGCGTTGACTGACAAGCTGGCTGAACCAGTACTCGCGAACAGACGGGCACCAGGTGCGTAGCTGCTCGCCATAGCGAAGCTCAAAACCCCACCGCCGGCCGGACGTGGCAGGGCAGCACGGGACTTGACCTAGCGGTTGCGACATGTGGGTCGAGTGCCCGGATCGAGTTCTCGGAACGATTCGATCTGACGCACGATCGACAGGCGGTCGTAGTGAATCCATAAATTGTCGATTAACTGGTCCTCGAACTGGATGACCGCAACGCCATTCATCGCCACGCCAGCACAGTATGCAGCCCGACCCTGATAGGGACCGTACTGAACACCCGCCATCGTCCAATGCGCGACAATGGTGTCGTTGATGCGTTCCAGGCGTTGGATCGTAAATGACGCGGTTGGGAATGCGTCAGTCAGCGTGGTCATGAACTCGCTGGAACCGGCCGGTCCCACGAACTGGCCTTCGGGACTTTGGATAACCGCGTCATCGGTGTACATCGCCTCCATGTCGAAATCGTCCTGGCCGTTCAGGAAGCCGAAGAATTGGTGCGTCGTGCCGGTATTGGCGGAGCCTGCTTCCGATACAGTGGGGATCCGGGTCAGGCCAAAAGCCAGCAAGCAGGCTATGAACATCGCGGTTGCGAGAATGAGGCCGGTCCGACGACGCTGGTGTTTGCCAGAATCCTGTTTCATGGTCTATCCCTTCCTGTTGTCTCGCCATTGGGGTGACTCGCATACGGGCGTACGCAAGTGAACCGGCGTGGACTTGAACTAAGGCTATGGGACAGCGTGCGTCGAGGAATCGCACGAATGCGCGATTTCGTTGGGCACTGGATATACGCATTGTGTGCAAGGTCCGCTCAGGCAAGTCCATGACGAAGTGCGTACGCGGTCGCCGCGGCCCGCGACGAGACGTCGAGTTAGTCGTAGATGTGTCGAACATGGGTCGAGGCGGTGCGACGGCTAATGGAGAGAATAGAACCGATCTCCTGATCCGTCTTGCCCTGTGCCACGAGGAACAGGACGTCACGTTCCCGCGCGGTCAGGTCTCCCAACGGCGAACCGGGTACCGAAACGGCCGTAGCGACCAATGCGACCGCGACGGCATCTTCAAGTGACATCTCTCGCGACGATGACCATGCGTGAGCGGCGGCCTCCGGGTTGGAAAGGGGTGGAAGAGACCGCGGATTGAGCTTCGCGACCGCGTTTCGAAGCTGTTGATTGGCGCCAAAGGAATGATCTGCCCGCTGCCATGGCTCGGGCAGCCCGAGCGCACGTTGTCGATCCATGGTTTCGAGGCTGAAATGAAATCCAACCCGGCGGTGATGATAATCGCACGCACCGAACAAGGTCGCGGCTGTGAGCCAATCTCCCGTACATGCCAGGCTGCCTGCGACTCCGCCCAGCGCGTAGAGCGCTGCGCGGAGGTCGGCGAATCGTTCCGCCAGGTCGAGGGCCTCCTGGTACAGACGGAGCGCATGCCCCGGTTCACCCCTGGCGCGCGCGACATCGCCGAGTCCGGCGATTGGGTGATTGGCCAGAAAATGGCTGGTGCCCCGGACAGGACCCAGCGCGGCCTGCCGCGCAAGGGCACGATCGAAATAGTCCAACGCTTCTTCGATCTGGCCTTGAGAAACCGCGATATTGCCCAGGTGTCCGAGGACGGTGCTTTCGGCGCAGGTTACCCATCGCGCTGGAGTCAAGGTCGGAATCAGGTCCAGGGCCACCTTCTGGAGGGATGCCGCCTGTTCGAAGTGTTCCAGACGTAGCGATATGAGTCCACATGTTGTAAGTGAGGCGAAGCGCGACAAGACAGTGTCGTGGGTACCGAGGAGACGTCTGCCTTCATCGGCATACTTCCAGGCGAGAGCCTCGTCTCCTTGCATGTGAACAGTGGTGGCGAGTGCAACCAGGGCTAGCCCAAGGGTCGGCGAATCCGTCACCCGGCCGAGCATGACTGATCGCTCCAGCCAGGGCCGTCCCTCGCCCGTGTACCCCTGCATGCCCCAAAAGAGCCTCAATCCGCTGCACGTGTGAATCAGGTCTTCGATGTCGCCACGTCGTTCCATCCACGCCAGCGCTTGTTGAATGTCAGCGAACTGCACGCGCAGTTGGACAAACAGGTGGGCGCCATCACTCGTGTACTGCGCAATTTCGGCCTGTTCGGCGAGACCACGAATCAACGCTGCGTGTCGGTCACGAACGCCCTCTTGATCTTCGCGTGCACTGAGCTTCTCTCCCGCGAATTGGCGAATCGTCTCGAGCATCACGTAAAACGACACATCGCCCGGATCAGATTCCTGTCCTATCAAGTTGTGCTGAATAAGCGCGATGACGCATTCCAGAACCGATCGATGTCCACGGTCTGGCTCGGTCTCGACCACGGCCTCGGCGCTTTCGAGCGTCCAGGGTCCTGCAAAGACGGCGAGTTGGTCGAAGACGGATTGCTCATCGTCCCGAAGCAAGGCGTAGCTCCAGGCGATGGAATCGCGCATCGAGCGAAGACGAGGCACTTCGTCACAGGGTCCGCCTGACAAGAGCGTCAACCGTTCCGCCAGTCGCTTGCTCAAGGTCTGTGGAGAGAACGCGTCGATTCGTGCCGCGGCGAGTTCAATCGCAAGTGGCAAACCATCCAGCTCACGGCAAATGCTCGCCACGGCGAGAGCGTTTCGGTCTGTCAGGGAAAAGCCCGTGTTACGAGCCTGGGCACGTTCGAGAAACAATCGTACGGCGTCACTTCGTTCGAGATCGCAAGGCCGTTGGGTCGCGTTGTTGCTTGGTACCCCCATGGGGGGGACCGAGAAGACGTGCTCGCCGGCGATCCGCAAGGAGGCGCGACTGGTCACCAGGATCGTCAGATTGGGGCAGTCATTGAGCAGACGAGCAATCACCTCGCCGGCGCCAGGCAGTTGTTCCGTATTGTCGAGGATCAGCAACCCGCTCGGTACATTGAGTTTGGTAATGAGCGCTTGATCGATAGATGTGCCGGTGATCCGAACCATGCCAATCGACCTGGCAATTGCCGGAAGAATTTGCGCTGTGTCGCGGATGGATGCCAGTGCGACGAACCAGATGTTATTGATGACGTCACTGACACGCCGGGCAACCTGAAGCGCCAGGCGCGTCTTGCCTATCCCGCCGGGTCCGTTCACCGTGACCATCCGCACGTCCTCACGCATCAGGAGTGCGAAAATGGCGTCGATCTCCGGCTGGCGGCCGATGAACGACGTCATTGGGCGCGGCAGGTCCTCCGGACCAACTCGATACGGTGGGGGAAGGGGCTGGGGCGGTGACGAAGCGGAAACGCTGGACATGGGCATGCTCGATACCGCGGCGAATCGTCGGTTGTCCCGCTCGCATCATGCCGACGCGAACCATCATTGTCAAATTCAGGGAACCGGACTGACCGATCGGCTCGCCCCTTCGCGTGAGTGAATGTCACCTGATTGACGATGACAAATCGATGGGCACGTGCATAATGGTGTGACTCTACGGAACTGATCGTCGCGGGGTTTGGTGCGTGCCGCCACTGCACTCGTTGCACATTAGCGATGGTGATTCGCATCATGGGGTACGTGGCCAGTTCCGCTCGGGAGTAACGCTCCATCGGGAGGTAACACGCAGTGGCTTCTTCGTTCGATGCACGACCTTTTACCCGTCGGGCCAATCGTCGTTCCGTGATCAAGGCCGCCGGCGCCGCTGCGGCCGCATCTACCCTGGGCGTGGGGACGCCATTGCTCAGGCGAACCTACGCCCAGGAAAGCGTCAAGGACCAGATCCTGGCGATTCCCGGACCCGGAGCGGGCTCTCCCAGCGAAGCGGATATCGAGCGCGTCGGCGAGCTTGTCCTCAACACCGACAAGCAGGGCGCGTTCGCCGGGCAGAAGGTTGTGTTCCAGGGCCTGAGCAACGCCGGGTTCCACGTCAATGTGTTCCGGCCCATCAGCCGCGCCTGGGAAGAGGCAACCGGCGCCGAAGTCGAATGGATCGAGGTCACGCAGGCCGACTCCTACCCAAAGATGTCCCAGTCGCTGGCATCTGGCAACGTCGAATTCGACATCCTCGAAGGGTCTGGCGGTTGGGAGGGTGAAATGCTCGGCGGCGGGTACTTCCTGCCCATGCCGGACGCGATCAAGAATGCCCCGGAGTATGCGTTCGACGACATTGTTCCCTATCTCCAGGGACCGACGCGAACGTGGGATGGCGTCACGTACGGTACTTCCGTCGATGGCGACATGCATCACTTCAATTACCGCAAGGATGTGTTTGCCAGCGACGACCTCGCCGCGGAGTGGGCGGCGAGCGGCGGCGAGGGGGAATTCGGACCGCCCCAGACCTGGCAGCAGGTACAAGCCTACTCCCAATTCTTCGAAGGCAAGTCCGATCCCGACGGGTTCCCGGCCTACGGCATCCTCGATCCCCTGGCGCGATCAGGCGGCGTGGGCACGTACTTCTTCTTCAGCCGGGCCAGTGCCTATGCGAAACATCCCGATGACCCGGCGTTCTTCTTCGATCCGGAAACCATGCAGTCCAAGATCAACAGTCCGGCCTTCGTCCGTGCCCTGCAGGACATGATCGACGCTATCCCGAGTGCCCCGCCCGACCAGCAGAATGCCGACCTGCTCAAGACCCTCGGCGATTTCCTGGCCGGCACCGGCACCATGGCCCACTGGTGGGCCGATATCGGTGCCAACGAATACGCCTCCGATCAGTCGATCGTCCAGGACAAGGTCGGATTCAGCATCCTGCCCGGATCGCCGGATGTCTACAATTACGGATCCGGCGAATGGGACACAATCGAGGGGAACAATTACGCGCCGTACCTGGCCTTCCTCGGCTGGGGGCTCTACGTCAGCCAGGCATCCGAAGCCCGCGGCGTGTCCGAAGCCGCGTGGGACCTGGTCAAGCACCTCAGCTCCAAGGACATCTCGCTCTGGATGAACATTTACCCATCCGGCATGAATCCGTCGCGGGAAAGCCACTTCAACGCCGCAGACTGGACGATCGCCGGATACCCTGAGGCGGATGCCCAGCAGTATCTCGATTCGATCGCGGATTCGTACAACCATCCGAACCGGATCGTCGACTTGCGGATCCCGGGTCAGGGCGAATACTGGATCGCCGCCGAGGACGAGTGGACGCGAGCCATTTCCGGGGAGCTGTCGGCCCAGGAAGCCCTCGACAACGCGGCTGCGAAATGGGAGGAAATCACCGACAAGTACGATCGTGAGGCCCAGAAGGCGCTCTATACGGCGTCGATCAGCTAAGCCCGAAAGCCGCCAGATACACGGGGAGCATGCGTGCTCCCCGTGTATCTTCCATGCGCTGGATCGAACGATGTCGCATCGGCATGATTCGTCCCGGGGAGGAGCGATCCATGAACCATGGCGTTGGCCTGCTTCCAGCCACCCGCTGGCAGAAGGCGCTCTTCGTCTTGCCGGCTTTCCTGCTGACGTTCCTCATCGTCATATTCCCGACCGTTTTCGGTATCCTCGTTAGCTTCACCGGCTGGACGCGGACCGGTACGACACTCGACGGACCGGGTTCGGGATTCGTCCTGTTTCGCCTCGGGGATATGGTGGGCGACATCTCGGCGGCGATTCGATCGACCTGGAACGGGGTCGACAATTTCCGGGAGATGGCCCGCGACCACGCCTTTCGCACCGCGCTCAGGAACAACCTGATCTTCGCCTTCATCGGCGTGCCACTGCAGTACCTGATTGCCCTCGGACTGGCTTTGCTCCTGAACCAGCAGATTCGGGCCCGCAAGTTTTTCCGGGTGGTGTTCCTGTTGCCGTTCATGATCAGCCCGATCGCGGTGGGCTGGATGATCGGGAAGGCGATGTTCGATGCGCGATTCGGGCCATTCGCCACGGTGGCCCGCGAATTCGACATCACCCTCAGTTTCTACGATACCGGCGTCAAGGCAGTCTTCTGGCTGATTGTCATCAACGCCTGGTACGCGATCCCGTTCGTCATGATCATGCTGCTGGCCGGTTTGCAGGCGATGCCCGCCGAGATATTCGAAGCGGCCAGGATTGACGGGTCAGGGCGCTGGCGCACATTCGTCGATATGACCTTTCCGCTCTTGCTGCCGGTTAGCCTCACGGCGGTTTTGCTGCGCATCATCTTCGAGTTCAAACTAATTGACATCATCTACGTGGTGACCGGCGGCGGTCCGGGCGACGCGTCGACAACGCTATCCCTCTACGTCTACAAGGAGGGGTATCTCTCCGGCGACATCGGGTACGCGACGGCCGTGGCTGAGGTGTTCCTGATCTTCGTGATTTTGATCATTTCACTGCTCCTGCTCACCGTGGGCCGGAAGATCCGGTCCCTCACGTGACGACCAATGGTGGACGTCGCTATTACCGTCGGCCCGAAGGGAGATCAATTCGATGTACACGCCGAAATGGCTGACGATCACAACCTATCTCCTGCTTGCCATTTGGGTCGTTATCGCGCTTTTCCCGCTGTACTGGATGGTGACGCTGTCGTTCAAGAACCTGCGGCTGATCACCACTGGCCCGTTCTTCATTCCGTGGCTCGATTTCGATCCAGTCACCCTTGGCTGGGACGACCTGTTCGAGAGCGGCCAGCGCGATCGATTCCTCACCGCGATGCGCAACAGCCTCGTCTGCGCGATCGGGTCGGGAGTGCTCTCGCTCGTGCTCGGCTCGATGGCCGGATATGGGCTCTCCCGGTTTAGCTATCGTGTCGGTATCTGGCGGAACCGCGACATTTCGTTCTTCTTCCTCTCCCAACTGATCCTGCCCCCGGCGGCCGTGATCCTTCCGCTCTACATCCTGTTCGTCGAGTCCGGACTGTACGACACACTGCTCGGCCTGACGCTGCTGTACACGGTCGTCGGCCTGCCGATCGTGATCTGGATCATGCGCGACCAGTTCGACAGCCTTCCGGTCGAACTCGAGCAAGCGGCCCTGGTTGACGGTCACAGCGTGATTGGTGCATTCCTGAGGATTGCGGTGCCGATCGCGGCGCCGGGTATGGTGGCCGCCTTCATCCTCGTCGTGATCTTCAGTTGGAACGAATACCTCTTTTCGGCTGTGCTGACCTCGAAGAGCGCCTACACGTTGCCGCTCCTGATCGCGACCCAGGTGAGTAGCCAGGGTGTGAAGTTCTGGACGATGGCCGCGATCGGCACTGCCACCGTGGCCCCGCTGCTGGTGATCGCGATCATGCTCGAACGCTACATCGTGCGCGGATTGACGGCGGGCGCGGTGAAGTGATATCGATTCCGGTTAGACACTGTGCGCTCCTGGATGCCGGTGCCGTTGACACAATGAACGGGAGTGGATGCCGGTGATCCACTCCGGTTCGGATGATCGTGGCCCTGACCACAGGGGCCAGGCCGGCCTGGGTGCAAGCAGGTTCATCCCCGTGAGCGCATCACCGTGTCGACGACCCTTTGACACGGCCCTCTCGCCTTGGGTTCGGTCCAGAGGAGCGGCCACTACCGCCGCGATTGCGCAGGCCCGGCGGCCGATAACCAGCCGACTGGGCCTGCTCTTCAGTCGCGAACCACCACTCGGTTTCGGTTCCCTGGTGCGCTGGCCTGGCCGCTCGTTGCTGGGTTGCCGGTGTCGCAGTTAGAGGTACGTGTTCCCACGCTGTGCCTGGGCAGATGTGGCGTCAGCGAGCGGTCCAGGAGTTTGGAAATCCACCCCACCCAGGTTCGTCGAGGCGCCAGGCTTCCCGCCTGGTGGCAGTCGCAAGCCAGGGGTGATGAGGAGCGGCGACCAGTTCCGGCCAGTTCCACCGCCCGAGCACGGGTCTGCAGATTGGATGTCGGAGCTTGCACAAGTGCGCCACACCGTCACCAATTGTGACGTCGAGCAGGACCGAGTTCCTCTATCTTGATCCTCAAATCTCGAGACCGGGCTAGGAGACGGGTGTCGCGCTTTACAATTGACGGCGATGATGGCCGATTCCGAGAATCGCGAGGAGCGGAGGTTCTGAAACGTGATGCGTATTTTGCCATGCCAGCATGCGTTGGCTTGCAGAAACTCGTATCTTTCACTCGTGCTTTTCACTGGAAGAGCACGGCGCCGTTGAGGTCGCAAGGCGATCGCCGTCGGCACGGTCCACGCTTGACGGCGGTCAGTGCACCCCGCATGATGCGGGGTGCCAAGCGATCCGTAATAGGCGGGATAAGGGTCAATCCATGTCCATCGCTCCCGCGTCCAATACGCCCGGTGATCCACCAGCGCCCGTGGTTTCCCTTCTCCATGAGCTCTGGCCCCTGCCCACGACGCTGCCGGTGTCGTCCACGCCGCTGATCGGGCGCGAGCGGGACGTGGACGTGGTTGGTGCCCTCTTGCGGCGCGTGGACATCCGCTTGGTGACGCTGACCGGCCCAGGCGGGGTGGGTAAGACCCGTCTCGCCATGCAGGTCGCCACCGATCTGGCCCCGGAGTTCACACACGGAGTCGTCTTCGTGGCCCTTGCCGCGGTGCGGGATCCGGCGCTCGTCGTCCCCGCTATTGCCCAGGAGCTGGGAGTGCGCGCGGCCGGTAGACGGCCGCTGGTCGCCCACCTGAAAGCGTTCCTGGTGTCGCGCCACATGCTGCTGGTGCTCGACAACTTCGAGCAGGTCGTTGAGGCCGCCCTTGTGGTCGCCGATTTGGCGACGACCGTCCCCTCCCTCTCGGTCCTGGTGACAAGCCGGGAACGGCTGCGCCTGTCGATCGAACACGCGTACCTG
>JALZMD010000370.1 GCA_030858375.1 Chloroflexota bacterium | reverse complement strand
GCCCTGTTCGCGGGCCCATTGCATGGCGGCGAAGCGCAGCAGGGCGGAATCGCCCCGGCCCCGGTGGGCGCCCGCCGACCCGGCGTACATCGATCGCGCTTCGTTCCCGAAGCGGACGGCGATCAGTCCGGAGGTGACGATGCCCTGGCCGTGGGAGAACAGCAGCACGGCCTGCTGGCTAAAGCACGCCAGGAAGTCCTCATAGTAGGCACGGGAATGGATGCCGAAGCCATTGCGCTCGGCCGTTTCGCCCAGCAGGCGATAGAAGACATCGAGATTGGTCGCGTTGGCGATAACGTGCTCGATACTCACCCCTTTGCGCTGGGCGTAGGTGATGTTGTACCGGGTGTCCTTGCGCATCTGGGCCAGCAGCATGGCATCATCCACCAGGTCGACCTTGACCGTGCGCGATGTCTGGAACGAGGCCGGCCCTGGTGCGAACGCCCCTATCACGCCCAGCCAGGCAGGCGGGAGCGGTTTGTGCGGCTCGATCACGAGCAGGATCGACCGGCGCCGCGCGCAGGCAGCATCGATACCGTGGAGCAGTTCAGCCGCCACGGTGTCTCCCTGCCCAATGACTGGCCCCCTGGGCATGTAGGCAACGGTGAACGGGCCGCGTTTCCGGAACAGGATCTGGGCCATCGCCTTGCCGGAGGCGTTGTCGATCAGGACCCGTTCCGTCGCCCAGCCATGCTGTTGCTTGAACTCACCCCAAAGCCACGATTGAAGCAGATCCCCGTCCTCGCTTCCCAGCAAGGCATCCCACGAGGCGCCATCGTGACGTGTTCCCTGGGCTGATGTCACCGTGATGTACAAATCCTTCCTTCGGACAAGGATCGGTCGCGATCCGGACCGTCGATTCCCGGTTGGCCAACGGGTAGGAGGTGAGCCCACTCTGCAGGTTGATGATACCGGGTGTGCCTTATCTTCGTCGCAGGCATGGTTCAATTGCACATTGAACGACAGCCTGGGCGGGTTGCCATGAATATGTCATGTATGGTTAGCCTCCAGTGTGCCAGCGTGGGGGGTTGTATGGGTGTCGCGGCGGACCACAAGACAGGATCGACTTTGGGTGCAGGGTTTCCGGCAACGAATGCAGGCGCAAAACCTACCGCGTTTGTCCTCAATGTCAGTCTCGCGGGGCTGGGCGCCATCCGTAGCCTTGGGCGGGCGGGCATTCCGGTGGTCGGCCTCGACCCAGATGATTCTCACGTCGGCTTCTCCTCGCGTTATTGCGACGCCAGGATATGCCCGCACCCGGTCCGGGAACCCGAGCACCTTGTCGAATTCCTGCTTGAACAGGCCAAGCGACTGGACGAGCCTGGTGTACTGTCCCCCGCCTCCGATGCGTTCGTGCTGTTCCTGTCGCGATACAGGGCTGAGCTTGAAGATCACTTTCGCTTTATTCTGCCGTCTCCCGAAGTTGTGGAGGCCAGCGTCGACAAGCGCAGGCTTTACGAGCTGGCTGAACGTGTGGGAGTGTCGTTCGCTGCCACCCATTATCCCGCGAACATGGAGGATATCACTCGGATCAAGGATGAACTCGACTATCCGGCCTATATCAAGCCCTATCATTCCCACCTCTGGCAGATGGCATTTCCCGGCACGGGCAAGGGTATCAAGGTCTTCTCGCCGGAAGAGTTGGTCGCCAGTTTCGAACGGATCTTTCCCACGAAAAACGAGGCCATGGTCCAATCGATCATTGCCGGTCCGGCCTCGAACATCCGAAGTGTCCGTGTCTATATCAACCAGCAGGATGAGGTACTTGCGGCGTTCACCAACCGCAAGATTCGCCAGTTTCCTCCCGAGTTTGGTCGTGCCACATTGGCCGAGAGTATTCACGACCCCGAGCTGCGTGAGATGGGATTGAAGTTCTTTCGAGATATCGGCTATCGCGGATTCGGTCTCATCGAGTTCAAGCGCGATGATCGGGACAACCTGCTTAAAGTTACCGACCTCAACCCGCGGTGGCTCAAGACGGTCAACCTGGCCACCGATGCCGGCATCGATTTCCCGTTGATCCACTATCTCGATCTCGCCGGAACACCGCCGCCCCCGAAGATGGAGTTCAAGCCTGGCGTGCGGTGGCTCGATGCCATTGGCGATGTTGCGTCGGCGCGGATCCTGCTTCGCGAGGGCAATCTGACGCTCTCGGAGGCGGCCCGGTCGTGGCTCGGTGTCAGGTCGTTCGCAGTCTTTGCCCGGGACGACATGAAGCCATTTCTCAAGGAATACGATTACGGCCGACGCCTCCTTCGTGCACCTAAACAGATCTTGCGTCGTCATTGATTGCCCGCGAATGCCCGCGCACGGATCCCTGCACGTACTGCGCGCTGGTCAGCATGAAATAGGCGGCCCAACTCACAAGGCCGAATATTTTGGAGCCGTCTTCAAGCAGGAACATCCCGGTGATGGACAGTGTTTCCAGTTCGGCGATGATATCGAACCCGATCGACAACCCAAACCCGGCGAGCGAGATTGCCAGGAGCAGGAAGTCGGTCTGCAGGATGGTGGTCCGGAACGCCACGAGAAATCCGGCGACCACGATGCCGTAGATCGCATAGACCACCACTTCATGCAAACCGAGATATTGCGGGTACAGAATCTCGTGGCCCAAAAACACGTCGTCGACGAGCAGGAAGAGCGTGACGAGTGCGGCGGCTAGCAGGAACGATGCCTGGGGGGCACTTTGGGGCCTCGTTCGGACCAGGTTCCAGCTGAAGAAACAAATCGCCACGGTTCCAGCCCAGATTAAGCCGCCAATCGTGGACAGAATGCCCGTGTACACCGGGGCCCCACCGACGACGATCAGGGGGTCGACGGTGAAGTCAGCAATCGCGATGCCGGTGCGGATCCTGACAATCACGACAATCAGCAACGCCAGTGCCACCGGCGTGTAGATCGCGATCATCGCGAGACGCAGCACGAACCACTGACGCCTGAGTTCGGACATCCCGGTCAGCAGGCGATCTTTCCCGGCCGTGGTTTTGGTCAGCATGAGATTGCAGTCCCCAGTGGAGCTTCACGCGCGCGGATCCACAACTCCGTGAGACCGGCACATGGCCTGTCCGCCGGAGGCAGCCCGGACGATTCCTTACCCCAATAACGTATCGCGAAGTCTACACCACCACGTTTGGTAGGAACGTTGTCGTTAACGGAGTGTTGGGGAACGACTCGTGATACACCTGTCGCTCCTGACAATGGATTGCTGATGCGTACACTTCAGTGGTGAAGCACCTACACCGCCCTCATCGGCGTCACCATCTGAACATACGGACGTCCGGCTCCTCGATGGCGGCCAATGCCCTGATCGTGGCGGCGGCGTTCGCGGTTGGCCGCGTGCTCGGCCTGGTGCGGGAGGTCGTGATCGCCGCCCGCTTCGGCACGGGCGAGACCTACGATGCCTACATCGCCGCCTTTCGCATTCCCGATCTCCTCTTTGTGATCGTGATGAGCGGCGCCTTCGGCTCGGCGTTCATCCCGGTCTTCGGCGGGTTCCTCGCGCGGGGCGAAGAGGAGTGGGCCTGGCGGCTGGCGAATGCCTTACTGACCTGGACAGTCGTCATCCTGCTGGTCGTAGCCCAGGTCATCCTGCTCTTTGCCGGCCCGCTCGTCGCGGGGGTCATCGCTCCCGAACTGTCTCCGGACGCCCAGGGTCTGGCGGTCGACCTCACGCGGCTCCTCTTGCTGTCGCCCCTGTTGCTGGGGTTGGGCGCGGCGGCCAAGGGCATGCTCGAAGCGCAGGACATGTTCACGTTGCCCGCCGTCGCCCCGATCATCTACAACGTCGGGATCATCCTCGGGGCGTTACTGCTGAGCCCTTCGATGGGGATCCATGGGCTGGCGGCTGGGGTCATCATCGGGGCGGCGGGCCACGCCGCAATCCAGTTTGGCTGGCTCCTGCGCAACGGGTTGGCGATCAGGCCAACGCTTTCGCTGAGGGTCGAAGGACTGCGTGAAGTGACGAGACTGGTCGGTCCCCGCCTGGCGGGTCAATTCGTTGGCCAATCGAACCTCATCGTGATGACGAACTTCGCCTCGCGGGCGGGCGACGGCGCGATCTCCTCCCTGTCCTATGGCCAGCACCTCGTCATGTTGCCGCACGGCATCCTTGCCCTCAGCCTCTCAACCGTGATCTTTCCGCGGATGGCACGGCAATTCGAGTTGGGGGAATTCAGCGGGGTGCGGCAAACGCTGCTCCAGGCGCTCCAGCCACTCGTATTCCTGACGATCCCGGCCGCGATCGTGCTCTTCACCCTGCGCGAGAGCATTGTGCAGATCGTGCTGCAATACGGGTCGTTCACCGCTGAGTCAACCAATATGGTGGTGGACACGATTGGCTGGTTCTCGTTGGGCCTTGTTGCACGGTCGATCATCGAGCCCCTGACCCGGACCTTCTACGCGATGCACGACACCCGCACACCCTTGCTGGTGTCGACCGTGGCGGTGGTGCTCAATATCGCGCTGAGTTGGGTCCTGCTGGACCTCATCGGTTTCCCGGGCCTGGCCCTCAGCATTTCCGTTTCGAGTACGGTCCGAATGCTCATCTTGCTCGCGCTGCTGGCGAATCGCACGGACCACCTGATCCAGGGGTTGGTGCGGCCTGTCGGCCGGATGCTGCCCGCTGCGCTGGTGATCCTGCTGGTCGGCCTGGCGATCAGTGGTGCGGTGGCGCGCGCCACGGATCCGACCGATGGCGGGCGCTTGTGGGGGTACCCCGCGTTCGTCCTGGCTCTGGTGGCGATGGGGGTCTCGTACGGCCTGATCGCCCGGTTGTGCCAGGTTCCCGAGGTCACGACCGTGATGTCGAAGGTTCGCGCTCGAATGCGCTCGAACCAGCTGGATGCTTGAGTGGCCGATACCTGTACGGTAGGGTAATTCCCGGCTACGCTGACGCGACAGATTTTAGCGACAATCAGCGGCAGGAGTACAAAGGTCATGAGCGAGCGGATTCTGGTGACCGGTGGCAGCGGCCGGCTGGGTAGCCAGGTGGTTACCGAGCTGCTGGAACACGGCTACGAGGTCGTCTCCATCGATCGGGTGCGGCCTACCCAACGGCTCCCCTTTGGGGCGCGGTTCGTCCTTACCGACCTGGCTGATGTCGGAGAGATCGCGTACGCGATGAAGCGCTGCGATGCGGTCATTCACCTCGGCGCGATCGCCTCGCCCTATTCACATCCAGACGAGATTGTCTTTGGCAACAACACCGGGGCCACGTTCGCCGTGTTGCAGGCGGCGTCGTTGCTGGGGATCAGGCGG
>JALZMD010000363.1 GCA_030858375.1 Chloroflexota bacterium | reverse complement strand
GCCATTGCGCGGCCGGGAGGAGGCGGCTTGCTCGGTCTGCCAGCCACGTTCGGCCTGGTTGGTGAGCCGACTCCGCTCGGTTCGAGTGGCTTCATACCCGGTTGAGAGATTGGGGTTCATGGCGATTTCCTCCTGATGGATGGTGTGGTGGTGTGAACAGGACCTCCCTGTACTTGCCAGCTTGCGTCTGCAGGCGAGGCTGGAACAGGAAGCTGGCCCACGCATCTCCCACGCAACGCCTGAACCCGGCGCCAGTGGTCCGGAGGCGACGCGGTCAGATGCTATGATCGAGGCAGGTATGCCCGGGACCCGACCCATTCGCGGACGCAAAGGAGTGCGGCATGGATTCTGTCCCGGCGGCTGGCTTCGGGCAACTCCTGCGCCGGCACCGCCTTGAGGCTGGGCTGAGCCAGGATGAACTGGCGGAGCGCGCCGGTCTCAGCACGCGTGGGGTAAGCGACCTCGAGCGCGGGCGGCGTACCTCTCCCCGCGCCGAAACCGTGCGGCTGCTCGCCGGGGCCCTGGAGCTCAATCCGATGGACCGGGCTGCCCTGGTGGCCGCTGCTCACCCGGAGCTCAGCGCCCCAATGTCCGGGTCAGGTTCCCGCGGCCTGGCGTCACCGGCGCCTGCGACCCGGATTCGTTTCGCGTCAACCCTCATGCCGCCGACGCGGCTCATTGGACGAGACGCCGATGTGGAGCGAGTAGGAGGGTTGCTGCGTCGCGATGAAGTGCGGCTGGTTACGCTCACGGGGCCTGGCGGCGTCGGCAAGACACGGCTCGCGATGGCAGTTGCCGCGGACCTTGGAGCCAGCGGTCGTTTCATTGACGGCGTCACCCTGGTCGAGCTCGCGCCCGTGCGCGAGCCGGACCTCGTGGCCTCGGCGATCGCGGCGGCACTCGGCATCAAGGAGAGTGGAAACCAGCCCCTCGCCGGGTCGCTCAGCGAGGCGCTCAAGGACCGGCGCATGCTGCTGGTGCTCGATAACTTCGAACACGTTTTGCCTTCCGCATTGCTGGTCGCCGGCCTGTTGGCCAGTTGCCCCGGCCTGGTGATCCTGGTGACCAGCCGCGAACGGCTGCACCTGCGTGGTGAGCGGGAAATGGCGGTCGAGCCGCTCGCGATGCCCGCGGTACCGGATCCGGCCACGCCGGCATCACTCGCCAGCCTCGCTGGCGTGGCGTCCGTGAGCTTGCTGATCGATCGGGCCGGGGATGCTGACCTCACCTTCACCCTGACCATCGAGAATGCACCGGCGATCGCTGGGCTGTGCCGAACGCTGGACGGGTTGCCGCTGGCTATTGAATTGGCGGCCCCCCGGTTGAAGCTCCTTTCCCCGCAGGCGCTCCTCACCCGGCTCACGCATCGCCTCCCGGTCCTGACCGACGGTCCACGGGATCTTCCCGCCCGGCAGCAGACCTTGTGCGATACGATCGCCTGGAGTTACGAGCTGTTGACGCCCGCCGAGCAGGCACTTTTTAGGCAGGTGGCCGTGTTCGCCGCTGGGACCAGCCTGGAGGCGATCGAGGTGGTGGCTGACAGCCCCGGAACGGGAGAGCTGGAACTCGAGGTGTTCGCGGGGTTGGAACGACTGGTCGACCAGAGCCTGCTGCGCCAGGTTGCGACGGCCGGTGAGTCGCGCTTCGACATGCTCGAGACGATCCGGGAGTTCGGTCTCGAACAGCTCGATGTCAGTGGGGAGGCGAACGCGGTGCATGGGCGGCACATGACGTTCTTCTTGGCGCTGGCCCAGGCGGCGGAACCGTTGCTCACCGGTCCCAGCCAGCGACAGTGGCTGGAGCGGCTGGAAGCCGAACACGACAACCTGCGCGCGGCACTGTCATGGGCGCTGGCGCACACCCCCGAAACCGCCCTGAAGCTGGCGGCCAACCTCTGGCGGTTCTGGTACGTCCGAAGTCATCTTGTCGAAGGACGCGACTGGCTGGAGCGGGTGCTCGCCGCCGCAACCCTCGTACCGACGAGGGCGCGGGCCATGGCGTTGCACGGCGCGTCTGTGCTCGCGAGTGCCCAGTATGATCCGGTGAGGGCTAGGGTTGCGGCGGCCGACGCATTGGAGTGCTTCAGCACAATCGGCGACCAGACTGGTGTGGCGCACGCGCTGAACGCGCTGGGCGATGCGGAAAGCATTCCCGGGAGTGGCGGGAGCCTGGAGCGGGCGGCAACGCACTACAACGACGCCCTGGGCCTGTTTCGAACGGAAGGCCACCAGCGCGGCGTCGCCGTGACACTGACGAACCTGGGCAACCTGGCCTGGGATCGAGACGAACTGGATCTGGCAACTGACCTGCATGGCGAGGCGCTTGTCCGTTACCGGGAGTTCGGCGACGACCGCGGCATTGCCTGGTCCCTCAACAACCTGGGTCTGCTCGACCGCGAGCGAGGCGAACTGGCACGTGCGTTCCGGCTCCTGAACAAGGCGTTGGGGCTCTACGTGACCATCGGCGACCGGAACGGGATCGCGGAGGCGCTGGAGGGCCTGGGCAGCGTGGTCGATATTACCACCGAAGCGGCCCGCCTCCTGGGCGCTGCCGAAACTTTGCGGCAGGTCTTGGGTACGCCGCTGTCGCTCGCGAAACGCTCGACGAACGTCCTGATTGTCGATTCGATCCGGGTCGTGATCGGGGAGGACGCCTTCTCTGCCGCCTGGGAGGCTGGCCGGAGGGCGTCGATCGAGGAGGCCGTCGCCACGGCGTTGGCGATGACGAAGGATGGGAGCCAGGACCGGGGTGAGCCTGGCGCTGTGGCCGAGCAGTCGTAGATCCGGTTTTGACGTGCCAGCCGAGGGATTGGTGATTCCCGCGAGCGCCATCAAGGTCGCGGCGGAAGATTACTCGCAGGCTCGAAATGACCAACTCCACCCTCGGGATGACATGGTGACGGACGCGTCCCGATTGGCGTACGGTTCAGGCAGAGTTCGTCGATGACCTGCGGGCCTGGAACCCAAACCCGCGAGTGGATGGCGAGTGGCCCGTGCTCCACCCATGGATCTACCCTTGGGCGGCCATCCCGGCTCATGATGAGCGATACTGTTTGAATACAGGAAGCATTCATGTTGCCGGGGATCGCGCTGAGGCGTGCGGACCACGGTCCATCGCCAGGGGAAGATTCCATGACCATCAATCGTCGCGACCTCGTCAAGATCGCTGGTGCGGGCAGCGTTGCGTTGGCCGCCGGATCATCGGTGGGACCGGGAGTTTTCGCCCAGGAGGCGGGCACAAGCGAATTGATTATCGGTAAGTCAGCCGAGGCGGTTGGCTACGATCCAGCGCTGGTGACGGCCACATCGAGCATCGAGTTCCTGGCCGTGGTGTACGAGCGGCTGGTCACTTTCGATGAGGAAGGGCAGCCGCAA
>JALZMD010000353.1 GCA_030858375.1 Chloroflexota bacterium | reverse complement strand
CAACCGGCGAGCCGGATATGGCGGATTACACCTGGACGCATTTCTGGACCTGGGCACGTGCCAACGATTTGAGTACCAAGGGGCAGGTCGAGCAGCGGATCGGTCGGCACATCGACAACCTCACCCCCCACGATGTCCGTCGACTCCTCCACGACAACGGCGTCCCACGTTAAAGGTCGTTCGCACGCCAGCTGCCCGTCAGCCTTCGGACGAACGACCAATCGCCCCAGACGCATGCGTCACGCGCCGTGATCAGGTGGCCCAACCATGGCGCACGCCCGTTTCCCACGTTCAGGCAACCCCACATCCTCAAAACGGCTGCTCTAGCGGAAGCACGGTACGTCGGCCTGGCTCCCCCCAAGGCAATCCGGCCCTTGCCCGAGATCACTACCATCGATGACATTGCGGTCTACCGAATGATGTTTTTGTACGTACGTTCATATCAAGCACATGTCGTCAATTCAACAGATTGGCAACCTGATTCTGGACATGTCAATCGCGAACGTTCACCTTACTATCGTCGGTAAATTAGGGGCTTAGATCACCCACTCTGAACGGTTGCACGCCTCTGTCCGAACACATCATTGCCACATTGGCACTGAACGTACTCTTGATGAACTTTTTGCACGCCTGTAGTCTTCTTCTCAGTGCTGACCGGTCAACCCCGCGTAGAACCCGCCCGGTTCAGCCGCGCCTCTCCCGCGAGGCGCATTCTTCCAGCTCCCCGCAGGCTGGTGATGACCGCTACCGGTCCATCCCTGTGGGTCTGGATCGGTAGCCAGGTCGGCGACCGAAACAGCTCGTCATGCTGACGCGCCTGGGGAGAGAGTGTCGCGATGACTTTGCACAATACTGGTGGCCCTTCAGGGCCGGCCAGACCTGTATCGCCCGTGCCTTCGCGGCGTTCCCGCCAAGGTCGCCAGGGCCTTTCCATCTGCGGTGTCATCGCGGCGATCGCCCTGTCGTTCTACCTGCTCAACGGCGGCGTGGCGACGAGCCAAAACTCGGGGGGAACACCAGACGCCTCACCCATGGCCTCGCCACAGGCCGATGATCCACGGATCACGATCGAATTCACCGAACTCAACGACTCCGGGGTGACCGGCACCGCCACGCTCTTCGCGTCCGGAGCGACGACGGTCGTCGAGCTGGACCTCGACGGGACGGGCGAGGATCATCCGGCCCATATCCACGAGGGAACCTGCGAAGATATCCAGCCGGAACCTGCATACAACCTCGAGAACGTCGGCGAAGAAGGCACCAGCACCTCAGTGGTCGATGTACCGCTCGACGAACTCATCGACGGCGACTACGTCATCGATCTGCACCTGGCGGCCAACCAGCTCGGCACCCTGATCGTGTGCGCCGACATCGAAGGCGAGCCCACCGATGCCAGCGGTACGCCGGTCGCCGTCGGCGGGCAAGGCGATCCCACAGCCGCGGCAACCGCAACCGAAGCGGTGACCCCGGAGCCAACGGCCACCCTGGCCCCGACGGTGGCACCGACAATCGCACCCGCCGACACCCCAGTACCGACAATCGCACCCGCCGACACGCCAGTACCAACCGCGACACTGGCCCCAACGCACGAAGCCACCACCGCGCCGGAAAGCACCCCTGACAATTCCACCGACAACATCGGCGGATTGATCTCCGGCATCACGGCGGACGGTGGGGATGGGACGCAGGGAAGCTCCCCGATGCTCGATTCGGGCAAGGGTGGGCCGGTTACATCCACCTCCGGCAAGGGTGGCTCGACCACCGGCACCGGCGATGGCACCCAGGGTGGTTCCAGCACCCAGTCAGGCAAGGGCGGCAACAACGGCGCGATCACGACGACCGCCGCGACCGGTCAGCTCTCGTCAACCGGCACCGGCTCGAGCCTCATCCTTCCGCAAACGCCGTACGAGGCTGTCATCACGGCAATGGGCGCGTTCTCGGTGATCCTGTTCGCCGCTGGATTGATTCTCCACCAGGGCGAGGTGCGCTACGCCACCAGCCGCTGGAGACGCCTCGGCCTCTAGCATCACAGACGTTTCACCGCGAACACCACAAGGGGGATGACGAATGGCGTGGACCAAGGTCCACGCCATTCGTTTGCCTGCCATCAGGACCATTCGCGGCTATGCTTATCGTTGCGCTCATGTCCTGTCATCGTCGATTTGTCTTCACTCATCCGGAGGGTTGCATGCTCCTGCTGCTGGTGCGTCATGGCCAATCGTTGGGCAACGTCGAGGCCCGGATCCAGGGTTCCGACGATCCCCTGACCGACTTCGGCCGCCTGCAGGCACGAACCGTGGCCGCCAGGCTGGCCGAAACGCACCACATCACCCACCTCTACGCCAGCCCGCTGGACCGGGCAATGGAAACGGCGTCGATCATCGGTGATGCCGTCGGGCAGACGCCGGTCCCGATCGCTGGCCTGGCCGAGATCGATGCCGGCCGGGCTGCCGGGCTCCTCTGGTCGGACTGGCGGCTCGCCAACCCCGAACTCGCCGAGATCATGGCCGATCCCAACCGCCCGATGGACCGGGGTTGGGAAGGTGGTGAGAATGGCCAGCAGTTCGGCATCAGGGTGATTGCCGCATACGATGAAATCGTGACCCGGCACGTCGGTACCGATGATGTGGTGGTGGCGGTTGGCCACGGGGGTTCCCTCGCCTGGATCGCCGCCAAAGCCCACGGCGATCCGCTCGATGCCTGGCCGGGGGCAAGGGGCGGGTTCCTGAACTGCTCGATTTCCGAGCTCCTGATCGGCCGCCGCGGTCACGGCGAACCGGGTGCATGGAACCAGGACAGCCATCTGGCCGGTTTGGTCGAGGATTAAACCGTCTCCCGGCTGCTTCAGCCACTGTCACCTCCCAGTTGACCGCCGTTCCAGGCTGCCCGTGGGGACTGCAACAGCAGAAGCGGCCAGTCCCCGGATACCGTCACCCTTCGCCGGGGCTCGTGTATGACGATCCAGCATGCACGAGATACGCGAGCCGCCGTGTAGACTTACCGGCATGACCGGGCCGCCCCTCACTGCCGCACGGAACGGAACCAGGAACGACGCTCTTGCCTGCACCATTTAACCAATCCGAAGAGGGCCCCGGCACAACGCTGCGCTTGCTGGCTGTCTCCGATGAGGTCGACCAGCGCATCTATTCGAGCTCACTGCGCGAACGCATGTCCGACATCCAATTGGTCATTGGCTGTGGCGATGTTCCGGCATCGTACCTGGAGTTCCTGGTCGATTCCCTCAACCGGCCTGTCTATTACGTGCTGGGCAACCACGCGGAGGAACTGACCCGCTCCGGCGATCGTGGCGTTCCCAAGCTTCCCGAGGGCTGCGTCGACCTCGGTGGCAAGGTCATTCGCGACCCGACCTATGGCCTCCTGATGGCCGGACTCCCGGGTTCGCCCCGGTATTCCGAGCGCGAACCGGTGCAGTACACCGAGTTCCAGATGAACTGGATGATGCTCAAAATGTCGCCCCGGTTAATCTGGAACCGGATTCGCTACGGACGTTATCTCGACCTGCTCGTTACCCACGCCCCGCCGCGCGACGTAAACGATCGGGAGGACATCGCCCATCGGGGATTCAGGGCGATGCGCGCCTTTCTCAAGCGCTTTGCCCCGGCTTACCAGGTCCATGGCCACATCCATCTCTACGACCGGTCGATTTCCAACACGGTGCGGTTCCTCGATACTGACGTGATCAATATCTATCCCTACCAGACGCTCGATTTAACCTTCGATCATGTGCGGCTGCCGAACCCCATGACCGCCGTCCCGGCGCGCGGCATCCTCGACGATGTGGAGCAACGGCCATGATGGAAGACCAGGTTCGCGGCGACTTCGAGCGCGCCCGCCAGAAGGCGGTGATCCACGACCTGCTGGCGGCCGTTAACCGGCAAACCAACGACCTCTTGCCGTTCCATGAAATCCGCAAGCGACTCTCCCCTGAGGGCGAGAGCTACCGCGGCGTGCAAACCGTGCCGATCCGCCAGATCATCGGCAGCATGGACCGGTTCGAGGATTTCGACCGCACCTTCCTCCCCCGCAAGAAGAACACCCGCAGCCGGTGGACAAACGTCGACCGCGCCTTTTACGAGGATGTCCGGCTACCGCCGATCCAGCTGTACAAGGTTGGCGATATCTACTTCGTGAAGGACGGCAACCACCGTGTCTCGGTCGCCCGCGAGCGGGGCGTGGAATTCATCGACGCCGAAGTCATCGAGGGCCACGTGCGGGTGCCCCTCTCGTCCTCGATGTCGCCGACCGAACTGCTGATGCAGGCCGAGTACGCCGAATTCCTGCGCCGTACCGATCTCGACGTGCTCCAGCCAGAACACGACATCCGGCCCACCGCACTTGGCCGCTACGACGTGATCTGGTCGCACATCGTCGCCCACCAGGAGTGGCTGTCGTCGATCTGGGACCGCCCCGCGACCGTCGCCGAAGCCGTCAACGACTGGTACACCTACATCTACATGCCGATCGTCCAGGTCGTCCGCGATCGCGGCGTGCTCGACGAATTCAACCATTTGACCGAAGCCGACATCTACCTGTGGGTCATGCACCATCGTGAGGCGCTCGAAGAGCGCGAAGGCCACGATGTCAGTCCTGTCGAATCCGCCGAGGACTATGCGGAACTGATGACCCAGCCCCTGAACGTCGGCGAACGCATGCTGGAATTCCTGGGGGTCGAGAGTCCCCGCTCGCCGGATGCGGAGGAAGAGGTCAAGCG